>CANRFS010000144.1 GCA_947629965.1 uncultured Clostridia bacterium | reverse complement strand
ACACAAATACATTCTATTGTAAAGAGCATAATAGAACACAATGTAGATGAATTAATTAAAAATACAAATAATATAATAAATGAAGGAAAAGATATTGACAATTTTTTATGGGAAATAATTAAATATATAAAAGATGTATTAGTATATAAATCAAGTAAAGAATTAGAGATATATAATAACGAGGAAAAACAACAAATAAATGAAATAGCAGAAAAAATTTCTAAAGAAAAGTTATTACAGTTAATTTATGAATTATCAGAATTAGCAAGTACAATTAAGTGGTCTTCTCAAAAAACAATAATGTTTGAAGCAGGAATGATGAAAGCTACTATGGAAGTTAATTTAGAAAATGAAAATACTAACCATGTAGATGGTAACAATGGTATTTCTTCGAGTACTAATAAGACAGTAGAAAATAAAACAGTAGAAAAGGCTAATGAAGCGGTAGAGAATAAGTCTCCACAAAAAATTGTGAAAGATGAAATTAAAAAGACTAAGGCAGGATTAACTGAAGGAAATCTTACATATTGGAATAATGTAATTAACAAAATAAAAGAAAACGGTAAAATGGGGATATATGTTAATTTAATAGGAAGTACTGCAAGAGAAGTAAATGATATGACAATTGAAGTAACTATAGCAAATCAAAATTCTTTTGCAAAAAATATTTTAGAGACTCATGAAAACAAAGCAGAGATAGAGAAAATTGCATCTATTGAGGCTGGAAAAACTATGAATATAAAATTTGTAAGTAACGAAGATAAAAAAAAAGCTGATTTAAAAAATAATTCTATTGAAAATATGATAAATAATTTAGATATACCAATAAATATTATAGATGAATAAAGGAGGATTTTATAATGTCAAAAAGAGGAGGATTCCCAGGAATGGGTGGCTTTGGAGGAATGAATATTAATCAATTAATGAAAGAAGCTAAAAAAATGCAGGCAGATTTAGAAAAATCACAGGAAGAATTACAAGCAAAGGAATTTGAAGCAACTGCTGGTGGAGGAGCAATAAGTGTAAAAGTAGGTGGAAATAAAGAAATAAAAGAAATAAGCATAAGCAAAGATGTTGTTGATCCTGATGATGTAGAAATGTTACAAGATTTAATTATTACTTGCATTAATGAGGCACTAAGAAAAGTTGATAGTGCACAAAATGCTTCTATGAGTAAATTTAATTTACCGGGGATGATGTAATATGTCTTACTATTCACCATCAATAGAAAAGTTGATAGAAAGTTTTGAAAAATTACCTAGTATTGGGCATAAAACAGCAGTTAGACTTGCATTCCATATGTTAGATTTAAGTGAAGAAGAAACTAATGAATTTATAAACTCAATAGTTAATGCTAAAGCTAATTTAAAATACTGTAGCTCTTGTTACAATATATCAGATACTGATCCATGTCCAATATGTAGTAGTCCTAAAAGAGATAGTAGCGTAATATGTGTTGTAGAAGATGTAAGAGATATAATGGCAATGGAAAGAACACACGAATTTAAAGGCGTGTATCATGTATTACATGGTACAATATCACCTATGAACGGAATTGGACCAGAGGATATAAAAATAAAAGAATTATTAAATAGAATATCTAATGGAAACATACAAGAAATAATAATAGCTACTAATCCTAGAGTAGAAGGAGAGGCAACAGCTATATATTTATCTAAAATAATAAAACCGTTGGGAATAAAGGTAACAAGAATAGCGCATGGAATTCCTGTTGGTGGAGATTTAGAATATACAGATGAAATTACACTTAGTAAGGCTCTTGAGGGAAGAAGAGAATTATGATGAGAGAATAGTTAAATTATCACCAATTGCAGAGAAAAAACCAGATAGAATTGATAATTCTTCCACAGAAAATTCTTTACTTAATGCAATTGAAATACTACTGGCTAAAGCAATAAGTTCACATTTTGAAAAATCAGATATACGCATAAAAACACCTCTTATTTAATATATGAGGTGCTTTTTTTATGTGCGACAGATATGTTGTTTAGTTAATTGAAAGAAGTTTGTAGTAGAATGGTATAGAGAATAAAAAAGTAAAAAATATTGACAGCAGGAAAAAGTTTTATCTTTCATTCAAGATTTTTTTAAAAGCAACAAAGTTTTAAAAATGAAAACTATGTAAATTAGTAAATAGATAAATTGGCAATAATCATTGCCAAGGAGAATATTAAAAATTTATAATTAAAAAGAAAAAGACTAAAATTAGTCCGTCCAAAAAAAGAAAAAACAAATGAAAGAGAGGAAAACACATATGAAAGAAGAAACCAAAATGCGCAAAAAAATCAAAGTAGCCATTGTAGGTGCGTTGTCGGAAAGGGATAACTCAGAGGACAACAGAAATGCGCATAAAGGCTATAAAGGAATCACTCTGATAGCCTTAATAATCACAATAATAGTAATGCTAATACTAGTAGCAGTAACAATAAGTGTAGCATTAAATGGGGGATTAATAGGAAAAGCACAAGAAGCAAAGAGTAAAACAGAAGAAGCTCAAATACAAGAAA
>CANRFS010000143.1 GCA_947629965.1 uncultured Clostridia bacterium | reverse complement strand
GACAGTAAATGTCTATAAGAAAGATACAGAACCACCAACAATAACATTAATAGGTGTTAATGGTACTATAAAAATGTAAGAAAAAGTCCAAATAAAAATGTAGGAAAAACTACATAATTAAATGGACTTAAAAAAAACATTTTTATAGTATTTTGTTTTAAATACAAATATGATAACTTCTTATTATAGATAAGGAGTTGAAAAAATTGAATGAATTAAGAAAGGAATTGGTGATAATGAGAGAATTAGAAATCAAACCAAACTATGCAGAATTAGGAAGAAAATATAAATGTGATCCAAGAACGGTAAAAAAGTATAATGAAGGTTACGAAGGAAAATCTAAAACAAGAAAAAGAAGATCAAAATTAGACAAATATAAAGATGAAATAAGAGAAAAAGTAAATTATACAGGTTCTACTATAAAAGGTGTTTTTGAATATATGAAAGAAAAGTATGATATAGGTAGTTATAGTAATTTAAAAAAATATGTTAAAAAGGAACATTTAATTAATAATAAATTAAAAAACAATCCTCATCCAAGATACGAAACCTCATTTGGAGAACAAATGCAGTTTGATTGGAAAGAAACAATAACTATGACAAATAAATTTGGTGAAAAATTTGAATTCAATATATTTTCGGCAATATTAAGTGCAAGTAGATTTCATAATTTTGAATATAGTAAAACAAAAACACGAGAAGATGTAGAAAGATGTTTAGTAAAAACATTCAAAAAGATTCAAGGTGTTCCAAAAGAAATACTAACAGATAATATGTCGTCAATAGTAAATTATAATACAAAAAAATTTGTAAGTGAGTTCATTAGTTTTTGTAGAGATATAGGAGTCAAACCAAAACATTGTAAAGTACGAAAATGTATGACAAAAGGAAAAGTTGAATCTCAAAATAGATTTATGAGTTGGCTTATTCCATATAATAATGAATTTGAAACAGAAGAAGATTTAATTAAAATAATTGAAACTATAACGAAAAAAGTAAACCAAGAAATAAATGATACAACAAGATGTACCCCAATATTTCTTTATAGCAAAGAAAAAGAATACCTTAATCCTTTACCCAATAAAGAATTACTAGAAAGATACGAAAATGATATAAAATCATTTAAAGTACCAAATACCTTTTTAGTAACTTACAAAGGAAATGGGTATTCAGTTCCACCACAGTATATTAATAAAACAGTTAAATTAACTGAAGTAAATAATAAACTGTATATTTATTATAACGAAAAATTAATAAGCTGTCACGATATATCAAATAAAAAAATTAATTATAAAGAAAATCATTATAAAGAAGGTATGTCTTATTGGATTACTGAACAATCTAATTTAAATATCGAAGGAATAGTAAAAAATAATTTAAAAGAATTAGAAAACTTAAATGAAAGAAATTTAGAAAGAGGAGAAGGTAATGAACAATTATAATAAATTATTAAACAACCTTGATACACTAAAACTATTTAAAATAAAGGAGAATATAGATGTTTATATAGATTTAATAAACAATAAAAAGAAAGATATAGTAGATTGTTTGTATGATCTAACTAATCTTGAAATATCGACATTTGAAGAAAAAAGGAGATTGCATTCAATTCAATTTGCTGGATTTCCATATATTAAAACTTTAGAAGATTTTGATTTTTCCTTTCAACCAAGTTTAAATAAAGAGGAAATATTAGATTTTAAAAATTTGAGATTTATAGAAAATAAAGAAAATATATTATTTGTTGGAAGTCCAGGAGTAGGAAAAACTCATTTGGCTATTTCTATTGGATTGGAAAATACAAAAACTTATAAAAGTACATATTTTATCAATTGTAATGATTTAATAGAAGCTCTAAAAAAAGCATACGCTCATAATAGACTGGATGATAAGTTAAAAACATTATCTAAATACAAATTACTTATTATTGACGAAATCGGATATTTACCAATTGATACTGAAGGAGCGAATATGTTATTTCAACTAATTAATAAGAGATATGAAAAAAATTCTACAATCATTACTACTAATAAACCTTTTTCTAAATGGGGAGAACTATTTGGAGATTTAGTAATAGCAAATGCAATTTTAGATAGATTGATACATCATTCTCACATTATCAATATTACTGGTAAATCTTATCGGATGAAAGATGTATTATCAAATGATGATGAAACTAAAAAATAGGACCATTTAAAAATGTAGGTTTTCCTACATAATTATACGGTCCAAAAACTACATTTTTATATTGACTTTAACAGGAAATGGGAATTTAAGTATTTAAAAGAAGAAGATGCATATGTATGTCCAAAGACAGGTATAATTTTACCATATAGAAATATAGATAAAAACGGATATAAAAAATATTATGATAGAAAGCAATGTGAAGGATGTCCATATCAAAAAGAATGTTGTGGAGAAAAAAATAAATTTAGAACAATAAGAAGATTTATATTTGAAGAAGTAAATGAAAGAGCAAGAGAAAGAAGATTAAGCCAAGAAGGAAAAGAATTATTTCAAAAAAGGAAAACGACAGTAGAAAGAAGTTTTGGAGATTCAAAAGAAAATCATGGATATAGATGGACAAAATATAAGGGTGTAGAAAA
>CANRFS010000142.1 GCA_947629965.1 uncultured Clostridia bacterium | reverse complement strand
ATTGTTCAAGCAATAGGTGGATATATTTCTACAAATAACATGGATGGTTTAAAAGAATATTATTCAGATTTAATGGCTGACTGTCAAAAAGTTAATAATTTAGCAATACTAAATCCTGAACTTATAAATAATCCTGCTGTATATAGCTTATTTACATCAAAGTATAATAAAGCTACTGAACTTGGAATTACTATGAATTTTGAAGTGTTTTTAGATTTACAAACATTAAATATAAAACCTTATGATTTATCTAGAATTCTTGGAATACTTTTAGATAATGCGATTGAAGCAAGTAGTAAGTGTGATGAAAAAATTATTAATATTGCTATACGCAAAGACAATAAAGTAAATAGACAATTATTCGTTATTGAAAATACTTATTCTAACAAAGATGTAAATACTGATAGAATTTTTGAGAAAGGTTATACTTCTAAGGAAGAGGATGGCAAAAATCATGGATTAGGTTTATGGGAAGTTCGTAACATTTTAAAGAAAAACAATAATTTAAATCTATTTACAACTAAAACTAATGAATTCTTTAAACAACAATTAGAAATTTATTTATAATTATAAAAAGAAGCTGTAATCTTAAAAAACAGCTTCTTTTATATGAAATCCATTTTAAAATAATTAGTCTTTTTTAATTAAAGATGCTGGCATTTTTGGTTGGTGTATATAGAACCAAATCATACATGATGTGTTTGTAGATTTTGCATATTTTTCTGCAACTTTTGCTAAAAATTTTAACATATTTCTCTCCCCCCTTCAAAATACAAAGTATTTTGCTTCCTTAACTTATCTGCTATTATTACTTTGTTTTGTTTATATATGTAAATTTAAGTTAAGCTAAATTTGTACTACTCTTTTGAGTTTTTATATATTCTTCATATCCATATTTATTATTTGTTAATTTATATGTAAATTTACTTATCCAAATTGTTTGGAAAATAGTTAGAAATATTAATAAATTTGATATTGTAGAATTCTTTATAATAATTGCTGCAACTAATGTTAATGTCATTGTTATATATGATAATATTTTCTTTATTTTTCTGTCCTTTTTTCGTAAAATAGGAACATTTTCTGTATCTGCTGGAGCATAAAGTTTTATCATAATCATACTAAATATCCAAGTAACTGCTATTAGTGCATACTTAATATATATAGGTTGTAAAATTATATACTTGCTTAAAAGAGAGGTTCCTACATAAAATAAACTTGATCCAACTATACATCCAATATGTGTTTTTAAATGCACTCCTCCAGAAAAAGTTCTATATGGCATTATAAATAGTAAAGCAAGTATTGATAACTCTAAAACTCCACACACATAAGCAATTAGTAGAAGCACGAATGTTTTTGGGATTTCTCCTATTACTAATTGAAGTCCATAATTTATAACTTCTGCTCTTTCGTCGTCAATTTCAGGCATTTTATTTCTAATTTTATCTGTTAATTTATTGCATATTTTTTCTATCAAATAAAATCACCTCTTGCTTTCTTTAAAGTGATTTTATTATTAATTTGTCCAACTTTTTTATTTCCTTTACAAATTAAAAAAAAATCATATATGAATTTTTAAATTATTATTTTCATATATGATTTTTTAATTTTTATAAAATTAACATAATAAATGTTGTTTTAATATTTTATTCAATTAAATTTCCCATCTTCCATAAATTCCACATGGTAAAACTAGTTTTGAGTTAATCATAGGCAACCCTATTTCTCCTGATGAAATTTTGCCTTCGAAATTATTTAGATTTAGCTTTAATAAATTTCCTAATACCTCTCCCGATATCCCTGTTGTATATGAATTTATAAAGAAGAATAATGGATTATTGCTTAATACATTTGTACAAAGTTTTATTAAATCTGAAATATTATTTTCAAATTGCCATATTTCTCCGGATGCTCCTCTTCCATAAGACGGTGGATCCATTATTATTGCATCATATTTATTTCCTCTTCTTATTTCTCTATTAACAAATTTAACTACATCATCTACTATATATCTAATTGGCCTATCTTGAAGTCCAGATGATGCAACATTTTCTTTTGCCCAAGCTACCATTCCTTTTGAGCTATCCACATGGCAAACAGACGCGCCTGCATAAAGACATGCAACTGATGCGCCACCTGTATACGCAAAAAGATTTAATACTTTAATTGGTCTTTTTGCTTCTTGTATTTTATTAATCATCCAATCCCAATTTACTGCTTGTTCTGGAAAAAGCCCCGTATGTTTAAAACCCATCGGTTTTATATTGAAAGTAAGTTGTTTATATTTTATTTGCCAGCTTTCTGGAAGTTTTGTTTTATAATTCCAACCTCCACCACCTTTGTTACTTCTTTTATATACAGCATTTGCTTTTTCCCATTCTTTTGGAAAAGATTTTTCTTTCCAAATTATTTGTGGATCTGGTCTTACTAATTTTATATTTCCCCATCTTTCTAGTTTTTCACCATTTGCCATGTCTATTATTTCGTAATCTTTCCAATTATTTGCTATGTTCATTATTTCATTACCTTTCTACAAATATTTTATTAGATAAATTGTTGTTTGTTTAAATGTTTTTAAGTTAATTTAATTCGTAAAATAGTTTAAATATAATTTTTGAAATAGGAGCTTCGAATCC
>CANRFS010000141.1 GCA_947629965.1 uncultured Clostridia bacterium | reverse complement strand
CTTAATGACCAACCACTTACTGTTCTACTTTCGTCATATCCATACCATGTTGCAGCTGTATAATATGGCGTAAATCCACATAGCCATCTATCGTAATCATTATTTGTTGTACCTGTTTTAGCAGCTGTGCTCATATTAGGAACTGAACAATTCGTTGCTGTTCCTGATTTTACTGGCTGTGTTAATATCTCTTTTACTATATATGATGCTGCTTTAGACATTACTGTTCTTGATTCTTGATTTGGTTCTAATACTGTATTACCATCTCCATCAACAACTTTTGTATAGAATGTTGGTGTTATATATACACCATCATTTGCTATTGCTCCATATGCTGCTGCCATTTCTAAAGGTGTTGCTCCGTTTGTTAATCCTCCTAAAGCTATACTTATATTTCTATCTTTTTCATCATCTAAATGTGAAAATCCTACTGACTTTAAGAATTCTAGTGATTTATCTACTCCTACAGTTTGTATTGCTTTAAGCATTGGTATGTTTTGAGAACTTTCTATTGCATATCTTATTGTAAGTAGCCCTTTAAAGTAATTATAATCTTTAAAATCTTTGTATGGTGTGTCATCATATACTGTACCTGCTGTAATAACCCCTTCGTTTATGCCTGGTGCTACAACTGCTAAAGGTTTCATTGATGAACCTGTTTGCTTTATTGCCTGAGTTCCTCTGTTAAGTCCGAGTGAAGTATCTTTTTCGCCTAATTCTCCAATTACTCCTAAAACATATCCTGTTTTATGGTCTAATAGTACCATACCTGCCTGAGATTCTTGACCATCTCTTGTGTTTTTATATTTTGATTTTGCTGCTTCCTCATCCATTATTTGTTGAATATTAGAATCTTGTGTTGTATATATTGTAAATCCACCGCTGTATAAATATAATTTTGCTGCTTCACGTGTTAGATTTTTTTCTTCCATAAGTTGATCTATAATTTGTAATATTGCAGCATCAGTATGATAAGAGTATATATTTTCTGTAACTTTTCCTTTTTTGAAAGGAAGTCCTGCATCTACTTTTGCAATTGCCTCATTATATTCTTCTTCAGAATTTATATTACCCAATTCTTTCATTTTATCTAAAACTATTTTAGTTCTATTTTTTATTTTTTCTAGATTTGCTTCATTATCTTCAACAAAAGGATCATAACTATTCGGTGTATTGTTTATACCTGCTAAAAATGCACTTTCTGCGAGGTCTAAATCTTTAGCACTTTTTGAGAAATAGTAATTAGCTGCTACTTCTACACCATATATATTTGTATTTCCTCCCATATATATTAAATTTAAGTATAACTCTAATATTTGATCTTTTGATAATTCTTGTTCTATATAATATGCTCTTGCTATTTCTTTTATTTTTCTTTGCCATGTTCTATCTTTTTCATCTGTAATATTCTTAACTACTTGCTGAGTTATAGTACTTCCTCCATAGTTTGAAGAACCTATTCCTATTTTGCTTAAAATATATTTTGCCGTTGCTCCTAAAGTTCTTTTTACGTCTACACCAACATGGTCATAGAATCTTTCATCTTCTATTGAAACGAATGCTTTTGGTATATATTCAGACATCTCAGAAATTTTAATTGGCTTTCTGTTTTCATCTCCACTAAGCTCTGCAATTACATCTCCTTTATTATCTAAAACAACTGAATTTTCGTATTTTAATGCTAAATCTGCCATATCTAATTTTGCATCTCTAACTATACCATATACTATTCCAAATGCTACTCCTAATCCTATTAGAATTACTAGTAGTATAGTCATTAAGATAGCTTTTTTCTTTTTAGGATTCATTTTTCTTCTTTTTGTTTTCTTACTACCATTCTTGCTGCTTTTTGTATTATATACTTTCGTATCATCGCTTTTATTATTATATTTTTTTCTATTAGCCATTTTACGACCTCCTATAAAATATATTTTATTATATTATATATAAATTTAAAATTCAAATATTATTATAAATCTTCTAAAATATCTTGCATATTTGTTAATATTTTAGCACCCTGTTTTATTAATTCATTTGTTCCATAAGCATTTTTATTATCTATGTTTCCAGGAACAGAATATACATTTTTGCCCTGTTCTAAAGCAAAATCTACTGTTATTAATGTTCCACTTTTTTCTCTTGCCTCTACTACAACTACTCCATTTGATAACGCACTAATTATTCTATTTCTTCTAGGAAAGTTTTTTGCTACAGGTTCTGTTCCTATTATATATTCTGATATTATTGCACCCTTTTTGTCTACTATTTGATTAAATAATTCTTTATTTTCTTTTGGATAAACTCTATCTAATCCACATCCGTACTACTGCTATTGTTTTTCCATTAGACATTAGACTACCTTCATGTGCAAAAGCATCTATTCCTTTTGCAAGTCCACTTATTACATTAATATTATTTAAAGACAAGTTGTATGCCACTTTTTTTGCTATATTTTCTCCATATTTTGTACATTCTCTTGCACCTACTATTGCTATCGCCTTTTCATTTAATATAGTTTTATTTCCTTTTATATATAATACAACTGGTGGATCATAAATTACTTTTAATTTATCTGGATAAAATTTATCTTTTATTGTTATAATTTCTATATTGTTTTTTTCCATATATTCTAAATATTTATTTAGGTTTAACTTATACTCATCATTTGTAATT
>CANRFS010000140.1 GCA_947629965.1 uncultured Clostridia bacterium | reverse complement strand
TAAGAGATTATGCAGCAGTTTTAGGTGATGGAATTATTACAGAAGAAATAGCAAAAATAGCATTAGAAAAATTAGAAATAGATGAATTACGGACTAGATAATATAGATAGAAAAATATTAAAAACAATAATACTTAGTTATTCAGGAGGACCTGTAGGAATTGAAACTCTTTCCTCAACAATAGGAGAAGAAACAGAAACAATAGAAGACGTATATGAACCATATTTGTTACAAATGGGATTTTTATCAAGAACACCTAGAGGAAGAATTGCAACACCAAATGCTTATAGGCATTTAGGATTAGAATATCAAGGAGAGTAAAATGAAAAAAATATCAGTAGTAATACCAATGTATTTTGAAGAAGAAGTAGTAAAAGAATGTTATACAAGAACTAAAGTAGTACTAAACAGCTTAAGTGAGTTCGAGCATGAGATAATATTTGTAAACGACGGAAGCAAAGATAAAACATTAGAATTATTAGAAGAAATAGCAAAAGAAGATAAAAACGTAAAAGTTATATCATTTTCAAGAAACTTCGGACATCAAGCTGCAGTAACGGCAGGGTTAAAATATGTAACAGGAGACTGTGCTCTTATAATAGATAGCGACATGCAAGATCCACCAGAATTATTAGTAGATATGATAAAATTGTGGGAGCAAGGAAATGATGTAATATATGCAAAAAGAAAAGCAAGAAAAGGTGAATCAAAATTTAAACTTATAACTGCAAAAATGTTTTATAGAATATTAAATGGTTTATCAGATGTAGAAATTCCAAAAGATACTGGAGATTTTAGGTTAGCTGATAAAAAAGTTGTTGATGTAATTAATTCTATGCCAGAACACAATAAATTTTTAAGAGGCTTATTTAGCTGGGTAGGCTTTAAGCAAACACCAATAGAATATGAAAGACAAGAAAGATTTGCAGGAAAAACAAAGTATCCATTGAGAAAAATGCTTAAGCTTGCAGGAGACGGAATTATTAGCTTTTCTACAAAGCCTTTAAAAATAATAGGTGGAATTGGAGTTTTTTCGATATTTATATCATTTATAATATTGGTATACGCTATAATATCATATATATTTAAACTTAATAATTTAACTGCAGGTTGGACGTCAATAATGGTTGCAGTTACATTCTTTGCAGGAGTACAATTAGTGTCAGTTTGGATGATATCAGAATATATAGCAAGAATTTATGACGATACTAAAAAAAGACCAGAATATATAATAGATAAAAAAATTAATATAGAAGAGGAGTAAAATGAAATTATTATTACATACTTGTTGTGCACCATGTAGTGTATATTGTATAGAAACGTTAAGAAATGAAAAAATAGAACCAACAGTATATTGGTATAATCCAAATATACATCCATATAAAGAATATGAAGCAAGAAGAGACTGTTTAAAAGAATATACAAAATCAATAAATGTACAAGCCATATTTGAAGATAATTATGGCTTAAAAGAATTTTGTAAAAATGTAGTTAATGATTTAGAAAACAGATGTATAAATTACTGTTATAAAGTAAGACTTGAGCAAACAGCAAAATATGCAAAAGAGCATGGATATGATAGCTTTTCTACAACATTGCTTGTAAGTCCATATCAGAATCACGAGGCATTAAAAGAATTAGGAGAAAAACTTGCAAAAGAATATGGAATAGAATTTGTGTATAGAGATTTTAGAGTAGGATTTAGAGAAGGACAAAGAAAAGCAAGAGAACTTGGCTTGTATATGCAAAAATATTGTGGATGCGTATTTTCAGAGGAAGATAGGTACTTACGACACAATAATAAATAATACGCCATTTCAAAGAGTTAAGAAATTTTAAAAATATAGGAGTAATCGATTTATCGACACAAAAAATTATAAGAAAATAATATTAAATAAAATAAAGGAGAGAATATAGCAATGAAAGATTTATTGAAAACTAATTGTTATGATGTTCAAGAAACGATCATAATAGTAGGTAGCTGTTTAGCAAGTATGCAACCTAATGTATATAAAAAATTGGAAGAAATATCTTCAAATATTTATGATGTATGTTTAGAAAAAGAGCATTTAAATATGATAGTAACTAAAATAATTGGCATGCTAGCAAGAAAAAAAGTAAAAAATATAATTTTTGCAACAGTAGATAAATCTCCTCATTGTATACAACTTCATTATGTTATAAAAGAATTAGAGAATGCCATAGATATATCTAATATTCAGTTTAAAAATTATGTGGCAGTTGATAATAAGTTGATTGAAATACCATTAGAAATAATAAATTTGTCTAAAAATTTATCAAAGTTAAAAGAAGAAAATTCAACTATTCGAAATTTTCGAATAGTTCAAAAAGAAGGTAACAGAGAGGTTTCAAGAAATGTTGCACATTAATAAATAATAAAATTATTAATTAATAAAGAGGATTATCCAAATACAGTAGATTGCTTAAAATATAAGCAGTCTATTTTTTTTGAGACATAAACACAGTTAACATAAAAATATAAAATACATATAATATAATAAAATGAAATATTTTAAAAGTTAAAAAGGAGCTAAATTATGAAAAATTCTAGAAATATTATAACAATATTAGTGTTAATAGCAATTATTGCTATGGCGGTAGCATATTCTGCGTTTGCTACTCAATTAAATATAAATGGACAAAGTGAAATTGTAGGAGAATGGAATATTAAAATTACAGGAATTAGTG
>CANRFS010000139.1 GCA_947629965.1 uncultured Clostridia bacterium | reverse complement strand
TGCTACATTGTATTTTCCTTTTGGTTTTAGAGTAAATCTTGCATAAAATGTAATTACTCCATAAACTTCTGCCATTGGAATATTTAAATATTCTGAAATTGCTTTTTGAGCAAATTCAGGAATATATCCATATTTTTCTTGTACTTCATTTAATATTTGTATTAAATTACTTTTATCATTTGTATAAATTTCTAATATTTTTTGAAGTTCTTCGTTCTTTCCATCATTTCCACAACTACATGCCATAATTTTACCTCCTAATTAATTATATATCATTTTATTATTTATTTTTTGTTCAAATCTATCTTTCTTTATTTCTTTAGGTACTTCTATTGGATACTTACCTGTAAAACATCCCATACAAAACCCATCTATATTGCAACCTTTTGTTATTTCTTTTAAATTGTCCATACTTAAATATTCTAACGTATCCGCACCTATTATTTGTCTTATTTCTTCTACAGTTCTGCCATTTGCTATTAAATTTTCTTTACTATCTATATCTGTTCCAAAATAACAAACATCTATAAAGGCTGGTGCTGCAATTCTTAAATGTACCTCTTTTGCTCCTTCTTTTTTAAGTATTTTTACTATTCCTGTTAAAGTTGTTCCTCTTACAATTGAATCATCTATCAAAACTATTTTTTTACCTTTTATAGTATTTTTTAATGGATTTAATTTTAGTGCTACTAGTTTTTTTCTTTTATTTTGTGTGTTTTGTATAAATGTTCTTCCTATATATTTGCTTTTTGTAAATACTAAATCATACGGTATTTTTGATTCTTTTGAATATCCCAAAGCTGCATCATTGCCTGAATCTGGCACAGCAGCGACTATATCTGCATTTACTGGATTTTGCTTTGCTAAATATCTTCCTGCTTTTTCTCTAAATTCATGTACTGACATTCCTTCAATTATTGAATCTGGTCTTGCAAAATATATATATTCAAATACACACATGCCTTTTTTGTCTTTTTTGTGTTTATTTATTGAAGTTATTTCTCCGTCTTTTACAACAATTATCTCTCCTGGTTCTACGTCTCTTATAAATTCTGCACCACATATATCTAATGCACAACTTTCTGATGCAAATATAATGTCATCTCCGAGTTTTCCCATACATAATGGTCTAAATCCTTGCGGATCACGGCAAGCTATTAATTTTTGTGGTGACATTATTACTAATGAATAAGCACCTTTTAATATTTCCATGGTTCTGGCTACTGCTTCTTCCGTAGATTTTGATTTTAATCTTTCCTTTACTATTATATGACATATCACTTCTGTATCATTCGTAGTAGTAAATATTGCTCCGTTATCTTCTAATTGCTGTTTTAACTCCATTGCATTTGTAATATTACCATTATGTGCTACAGCTAAATTTCCTTTTTTATGCCTTATTACTATAGGCTGTGCATTTTCTTTTTTTGACTCTCCGGTTGTTGAATATCTTACATGTCCTATAGACATATTTCCAGCTGGCAACTTATCTAGAATTTCATTTGTAAATACTTCTGAAACTAATCCTTGATCTTTATGGTATGAAATTACCCCATCAGTATTTACAGCTATTCCGGCAACTTTCTTCGCCTCTATGTTGAAGCCCTGATAGCCCTACGCAGGTTATATAGGCTAATTTTTCTGGAATTTTTGAATAAACTCCAAAAACTCCACATTCTTCTTTAATATTATCAAACATTAATAGCCCTCCATAAATCAAAACATAAATTCATTATAATCTTAAATCACAAAAAAGTACATACTTTTTTGTAAATTGACATTATTTTCTTGTTTAACAAAAGAAAAAAAAGGGGGTAACCCCTTTTTCCACATCTGTTATTTATAAGCTTAACACATAGGGATTGGTTTCAGTACCATCCCCACCTATTACCACCACTCCTTCTTTTAATCTAACTACAGGAAGGATCGGCCTGGTTCTTGAACCACACATTTGGTCGCTGTTACCTGACGCCACTCGTAAGAAATACCTACCGAGTCCACCAGAAACTAACTCCTCTGCATCCCCGAGTACATTAACTCCGGAAGTATCTAAATAGGTTTGTCGTAGAGGTATCGAGATTCTTGTTTACTCTTGATGCTAGATGAACAGCAGTACTCGGGCAACTGCCGTTGTTGTCCAGATAAACCGATAGGTATCTTCGGTTGTCTACTAAATTAGTGTCATCTTCATCCTTTAATACACCTTCCCATCTTTCGTAACCGGTTCTCCCGAAACCAATGATAAACGGGTGGGTCCGGTTCAACAGCAAAACTCGGGTCCGATCCAAACGCCCTTGATTTATCAACAACATCATTAGTTCCGCCAATTATATATTTTTCTGATTCTTTATTTAACCTATCAACTGCATTATTATATGACAATACCGCTTTATCAGTGCTACTTAAACTTTCTGCATCAGGATTATATCTAATTAATTCCGGGTCGTCTACACCTAAAGTTACCGCTTCAATCCTTCCATTGCGTATTTCTGAATCATCTACAATTAGTTGTATCCCATAACCTGAATCTATATCATAAAGTACTCTCCATAACATATTATTATATTTTACATATGGACTTTTCTTTGTAGAATTTGATGAACGAGTATCATTTTTTAGTACTGTTGTTGCTAAAAATTCTTGATTTGTTGATAATACTCCCCCATATATATCTGTTAATGGTATATCTTTGTATCCTCCATATTCCTCTTTTAAAGTTAATTTTACTTCTCCTAATTCTTCTTCTGTCATACCTAAT
>CANRFS010000138.1 GCA_947629965.1 uncultured Clostridia bacterium | reverse complement strand
ACACTTTGTATAATTTTATTTATTTGCATTGCATATTCTAATTTATCTAAATCACATCTTAAGTTATAAAACACTTCAATTGTTTCACAAGAGTTTATGTGATAAGTATTAGTTCCTTTATACATTAAATATTCTCCAAAAGAAAATAATTGGGTTCCTGCTAGAAGTGCACTTTTTGGTCTTCGTGCACCTTTTGCAACACATGATATTTTTCCGAACTCCTGGTGTCAACATTGTAAGCATTTTATCAAAGTCTCCCATATTATTTTCTGCTAAAATTACTCCTTTTATTTTGACGTTTGGCATCAATTACTCCTTTTATTTTTCATGATATTTTTTCTGTTATTATTATACACCAAACTTTTATAAAAATCATAAAATTTTGTAATTTTTTACGAAAAAACTCCCAGCTTATTAAACTGGGAGCGGATTGCATAGGCATCCATTAAGAGAATATTATTTCAATATGTATTAATTATATTACTTATCGCTGCTTGCATAGCATCTAATTCTAAGATTAGATACTTATGTTCTTTTTCTTTCTTTTCTAACATCTTATTTGTTATTGCCATTATTATATTATTTAATAACAATTCTTGATTTTCTAATAACTTTTTATTTTCTTGAGTTAATTTTACAATTACACTTTCAAATTCATTGTTCAAATTTATATAATTAGCATATACGAAACATTGAATTAGGTTATCAACAACATTCAATGTTATCTTTCCCCATACTTCTTCTATTTGAAGTGCAACTTGTTTTTTTGCAATTTTTTCAAGATTATTTATGCAATCTTGAATTCTCATCACAGTATCAAGTTGTTCTTTCACTTCTCGTATAAAACAATCATTATTTGAACTTTTGTAATGACTATATTCTTTTTTTAATATATTCATTTTTTCCGAAAGCGTTTCATTGTTATTTTTTTCACTTTCAGTAATTTCTTTGCTTGTATTACTGATTAAATCTTCCCTACAAAAACCGTCATTATCAATTATACAACGTGTATCTCCTTGTATAATATATTCTAAATCCTGGCACAAAACTTCAGAATTTATAAATGACATATAAATCAAAAATCCTCCAACGATTGTTGGTAATATATATATACCTGAGGATATACCTAAAGAGATAATACATATACCGAGTGCCAAAGCTCCGTCTACGATTATTATGTAGACCAAAAGTAATAGCATAGTAATAAAAAATAAATATATTTTTTCTAAGGTTTTCATATTTCTTCTCCTGTTTAATAGTTTTAACGCAATTTGAAATTACAAAAAAATCATTTATTAGTTATTATACTTTTAATATTCTCTTATTCATGCCTCCTTATAAAATATTATGTAAATATTATATCCTTTTTTTTACAATCTGTCAAATTATATGGTTAGTTTTTGAAAAAGTGCACGTTTAAAAATCGTACACCTTTATAGCAAATTAGTTTCTTTTTCATTTTTTACGATGCTTGTTAGTTCGTCATTTTCTCCATTATTTTTTAGTTCAACATTTTTCATATTGTTTTCTAAATTTTCAATTTGTTTAAATTCCAAAAACGAATTTATATCTCCCGTATTTTTAAATGTATCCCATGCTATTTCTTTTATCATAAGCTCACTTCCTTTGATTATCTTTTATAATAGTATCTTTTGTAATTTTTATATTATTATACTATTTATATTGAATTTATTTTATATTCTTATTATACACTAAAGTTTAATTAAAGTTGAAGAGTTTTGAAAAATTTTTCAAAAAAAATAAGGGATATTAAACCCCTTATTTAGTAAATTTAAAATTCAACAATTATTTCCATACTACTATAACAACCATCTGCTTTCATCAAATAATTAAAAATATTTTTTCTAATCATTCCTATTCTTATTACCTTATTATCTATAATTGTTGCTCTTGAGTCAACAACAATTTCTGTATTGTAACGATATGACACATTTTCATCAAAAGTAATTTTTATTCCTAGCGATAATAGATTCTTGTTTTTACCTTTTTTCTCTTTGTAATAAGTATGTTTTCCCCGAGGGAAAATATTTATCACCGCTTTTTTCGCTTTTGGAGGAATATAATCCACTTTTGTAATAGAATACAATATTTCATCTTCAATTATTAATGCAAGGTTTTCTAATAGTTTATCCAGTTCTTTAGAATCTCGTTCAACTTCTTCTTTCCGAATACTTTGAATCCTTTTTTCCTTTAACTTTTCTACAATTTCCTGTTCCTTTTCTTTACTCAGAAATACTTTTTCTGTTTTGAACATAATTGCTCCTTTTAGCAAAAAATATTTTGCTTTTTTACTTGTATTTTATTATGTTATATATTTTAACACATATTATGTAAATTGTCAAATTCTTACATTTGTTTTGTATACATGAACTTTTATAATTTAAACTTATTTACAATATTATCGTTTTCTTGCCAATCTTCTTTAACTTTTACCCATGTTTTTAAATTAACTTTAAATCCAAAATTTTTCTCCATATCTATCCTTGCTGCTCTCCCTATTCTTTTTAACATTTCACCATTCTTTCCTATTATAATGCCTTTATGTGAATTTCTTAAACAATATATTGTAGCTTCAATATCATAAATTTCTTCACCTTTTTTATTTTTTCTTAAATTCATTTTTTCTACTTCTACATAAATCCCATGAGGCACTTCTTGATCCAATAGATGAAGTGCTTTCTCTCTTATTGTTTCTTCTGCAAGTTGTCTTAAAGTTTGATCTGTATATTGTTCTACATTATAATACGCTGGA
>CANRFS010000137.1 GCA_947629965.1 uncultured Clostridia bacterium | reverse complement strand
AGACAAAATAACAGTAACAAATGGAGTAGTAACTCTAACAGTAGGACAACCAGTAACAGGATATAAAGTAACTGTAGATGGCAAAGAAATAGGAGACGGAAATTGGTATGTACTAGGAGCAGAAGATGGAAAATTATTAATAACAACAAACACAAATCAAGAAGAAATAACATTAGAAGGAAAAGACGGATATGCAAATGGTGTAACAATATTAAATGAAGCAGGAGCAAAATACAGTGATGGAAACATGGCAGAAAGTGCAAGATCAATAAATGTAGAAGATATAAATAGAGTAACAGGATATGACCCGGCTTCAGATGAATATGAATATCCATTACTGGGAACGATTCATTATGGTGATAAATTTACGTTTACATTGAAAGACGACGGGTATGTTTATGTTCGAGTTGAAGGAAGTACCAATCAAGGGATAGATCAAAAGACTAGTTCTACATCATTTGAATACTGGGACTTGGATTCGGGCGAGTGGTTACAATTAACTAGAGAGAATCCTTCTGTGTCGATTGCGGATTATTTCTACTCATATTACCCCCAAACGTTGAGTTCAGATAAGGGCGAAGGCGAGTATATTTACAATTTACCAAATAGCGAATTGGCTTACAGACTGTTGTTCAGTAATACTGATCCGGGAAAACTTAGATTTGTCTGTTACTGGTTGGCGAACTCTTTCTTCGAGCTTTGTACCTCGGATGGAGGTTCAGAGCTCGGTGAGATACTGGAGCATAAATGCTTTGGATACTTTGGAGTGGGTGGGTCGATGGTGTTTATGTCTTACCCTAGAATTAAGGAAGATGTTTATTTCGGAGGCCATGGATTCCAGCCAATTGGTGGATTGAGACCAGTTGCCGTTTTGAGTCCATCTGTTTCGGTATCAGATGAAGGGGCCTTGGGCTTATGATTTGATGTTAGATTGGTACTATTGCCGGTAAATTAAATTGTATATGTTTTTTAGAAGTAGCATGAAAATATTTTTTTCATGTTGCTTCTTTTATTTTTTTGTTCTAAATTTTTTTTTATAGCATATATATATTAAAGGACAAGTTATGTGCAAGGAGAAAATATGCTAATTTCTAATTTAATTCAATATTTCCCAGAAGAAATATATCAAATTATAGAAAATTATTTTAAAGAAGATGCAGAAGAAAAAGAAAAAACGATAGAAGAAATACATTTAAGAGCAAATAAACCATTAATATTAAAATTCAATAAAAAAGAAATAATTTTCAAGACAATTGTTACACAAGAAATGATTTTACAAACTCTGCAAAAAATTTGTGATAACTCTATATACTCTTTTCAAAATCAAATACGTGAAGGCTTTATTACAGTAAAAGGTGGACACAGAGTAGGTATCACAGGAAACTGTGTAATAGAGCAAAACAAAGTATCAAATATTAATTATATTTCAAGTATTAATTTTAGAATAGCAAAAGAAATAAAAGGATGTAGTAATAGGCTACTTAAATATGTATTAGATTTAGAAAATAATAATATTTATACTACTCTTATTGTTTCGCCACCAGGAGTTGGAAAAACAACAATTCTAAGAGACTTAATAAGAAAAATTAGTACAGGAATAGAAAAGTTAAATTTTAATGGAATAAATGTTGGACTAGTTGATGAAAGAGGAGAATTAGCTGCAATGTATAAAGGTATTCCTCAAAACGATGTAGGATTAAGAACAGATGTACTTGATAATATACCTAAAGCAATAGGTATGAGAATGCTTATAAGATCTATGGCACCAAAAGTAATTTCTGCAGATGAAATAGGAAACGAAAATGAAATAGAAGCTATAAATTATGCTGTATGTTCAGGAATAAAAGGAATATTTACTGCACATGGTGGAAGCCTTGAAGAAATATCAATTAATCCTACTTTAAAAACATTGCTTAATTTGCATATTTTTGAAAGAATAATATTTTTGAGCGATGTAAAAAGAAAGGCAGATATTAAAACAGTTTACAATTTAAATAGAAAAACTTCAGAATATTCAGCTATGGAATAAATGGAGGTGTAGCATGTTAGTAATTAAAATTGCAATTTATTCATTTATATTTTTATCATCATCACTAATAGGAATATTAATTTCAAGAAAATACGTAAATAGAGTAAATGAGCTTCGAGAATTTAAAAATGCTTTAAATATTTTTAAAACAAAAATAAGATACACATATGAAACTTTACCAGATATTTTTATGCAAATATCACAAAGTGTAAGTCCGAGCATATCCAAAGTGTTTAAAAATGCGGCAGAAAAAATGAGCATTTGTGAAGCAGGTAAGGCATGGAGCATGGCATTGAAAATAGAAGATTTAAATATAAATGAAGAAGATATAAGTATATTAGAAAACTTAAGTAAATTGCTTGGAAAAACAGATTTAGAGGGACAATTAAATCAAATAGAAATGACATCTGATTTTTTAGATAAACAAATAAGACAGGCAGATATTCAAAAGGATAAAAGCGAAAAAATGTATAGAACACTTGGAATGATTATGGGAATGGTAATTGTAATAATACTTATATAAAGGAGTTTACATATGAATATAGATTTATTATTTAAAATAGCTGCAATAGGAATATTGGTTGCAGTTTTGCATCAAGTTTTAGTAAGAGCAGGCAGAGAAGATCAAGCTATGATGACAACGCTTGCAGGTTTAATAATTGTACTCACAATGGTTATAAAAGAAATAAGCACACTATTTAATACAGTAAGAACGATATTTGGGTTATAAACAAATTTCTTCTTTTTCTTCTTTTTTTTCTTTTTTTCTTTTTTTTTTTTTTTTTTATTTTTTTTTTTTTTTTTTTTTT
>CANRFS010000136.1 GCA_947629965.1 uncultured Clostridia bacterium | reverse complement strand
TGCGTATCAAATTGCAAAAAGAGGTATTAATGTTAAATTATATGAGATGAAACCAAGTATGTTTTCTCCTGCTCATTCTAATAGTAACTTGGCTGAAATAGTTTGTAGTAATTCTTTTAAGTCTAATTCTATTACAAATGCTTGTGGTTTATTAAAAGAGGAACTTAGAAGATTAGATTCTTTGCTTATAAAATGTGCTGATAAAACTGCCGTTCCTGCAGGACAGGCTCTTGCCGTTGATAGAGAAAAATTTTCTAAATTAGTTACCCTAGAAATTGAAAAAATGAGTAATATTAAAGTTATAAGAGAGGAATTTTTTGAAGATATAAAAGATGACTGTATTACTATTATTGCTACAGGACCATTAACATCAGAAAAGATGGAGAAGCAAATACTTAAACTTACCGGAGAAGATAAATTGTATTTTTATGATGCAGCTGCTCCAATTGTTGAAAAAGAAAGTATTAATATGAATATTGCTTTTTATGGAGATAGGTATGGAAAAGAAGGAGATAGCAGTTATATTAATTTACCTTTTACAAAAGAAGAATATCAAAACTTTTATAATGCTTTAATAAATGCTGAAGTGGTTAATCTACATGATTTTGAGAAAAAGGAAATTTTTGAAGGATGTATGCCAATAGAAGTAATGGCAAAAAGAGGAGAAGATACTATAAGGTTTGGTCCATTAAAACCAGTAGGATTTATAGATCCAAGAACTAATAAAAGGCCTTATGCAATTGTTCAACTAAGACAAGATAATGAATCAGGGACGTTATATAATTTAGTAGGATTTCAAACAAATTTGAAATTTGGAGAGCAGAAAAGAGTATTTTCAATGATACCAGGTTTAGAAAATGCTGAGTTTGTAAAATATGGCGTAATGCACAGAAATACATATATTAATTCACCAATACTTCTAAACAATACATTTAATTTAAAAAATAGGACTAGCATATTTTTTGCAGGTCAAATTACAGGTGTAGAAGGATATGTAGAATCGATAGCATCTGGATTGTCTGCTGGGCTAAATGCTAGCAAATTATACAAAAATGAAAGCTTAGTATTATTTCCTGAAGAAACAGTTATCCGGAGCATTGTCAAAATATATATCTACAAAAAACGAAAAGTTCCAACCGATGAATGCTAATTTTGGAATATTACCTCCTTTAGAAGAAAAGATAAAGGATAAGCAAGGAAGATATAAAAAACAAGCAGAAATAAGTTTGACAAATATTACCAAAACACTGCAAACATATTAAATCTTACAATACTTTACATAAAACTATTGCGCAAAAAATAAAAATGTGCTATAATATAAACGAGGTGTATTATAAGGAGGATTATATATGAGTGATTGGGAAGAAATATTTGAAGAATATAGGAATGGAGCATTAGAAAATAAAATTCATGAATTAGAAGAATTATATAAAAATGCCAAAGCAAGTAAAGAACAATACAATGAATTAATAAAATGTAAAAGAATTAAAAATAATTTAGATAAAGAAGGCAACATATTAGATAAAATAGGCAATATATTAGAATATAAAAAAGAATTAGAAGTTTATTTAGAAGAAATTAATTTGGAGTTACATAATAGAAAAAAACAAAAAGGAATTAATATTGAAATACAAAACTTAGATAATAAAATGAAAGTAATTGAAGCAGAATATGCACGCATTGAGCAACAATTAAAAAATCCTAATTTAGATGCAGTAGAAAGACATAAGTTAGAGACTAAAAAACAAAAAGTTTTATCATTAAAAAATGAAAATAATCGACAGTATGGAAAAAGAAAAAGTGAGTTAGAGGGTTATTTAAACGAAAATAGTGAAAAAACTGATGAAGAACTTAATGCTTTAGCTCTTAAGGTAAGCTCTAGAATAAGTAAATGTAATATTATTGGAAGAAATTTATTAAACGGAAAAAGTTGGGATTATATTGAATGCAGATTAGATAATTTTAAAGAGCCAACTAAATATACAGGCAGAAGAAAGATAAAAAAAGAATTAAACAAACAAGAAGCAAACGAACAAGAAGTAAACGAACAAAAAGCAAACGGACAAAAATTAAACGAACAAAAAGCAAACGGACAAAAATTAAACGAACAAAAAGCAAACGGACAAAAATTAAACGAACAAGAAGCAAACGGACAAGAAGTAAACAGACAAGAAGCAAACGAACAAGAAGTAAACAGACAAGAAGCAAACGAACAAGAAGCAAACGAACAAAAACATCCAACACTTGCAAAAATAGCTAATGTATTTAGAAATTTAAAACATAGAATAAAATCTTTATTTACAAGACGTCAAGGTATAGAAGAATACTTAAATGAATTGCAATTAAATGAATTGCAAGGAGAAATGAACGGTAATTATGATGGTGAGTTAGAAGAAGATATACCTGAAGAAGATAGAAAAGGTATAGAAAAAATGATTGAGGAAGAAAAAGCTAAAAAAATAAAAGAGGAAGAAGAAGCTAAAAAAATAAAAGAGAGAGAAAAAGCTAAAAAAACAGAGAAACGTTTAGGATTAGACAAAGATGACGAAGATTTTAAAACATATATTAGGGAAATTGCAAATGAAGGAATGAACGGAGTAGCAGCTAAGAGAACAAAAGCAGCAGAAGAAAAACTTGCAGCAATGAGAGCAGCAAACAGGGCAGCAGAAGCAGAAAAATTTAATGGTAAAGGAAGTTTCAAGAACAGAGATTATGGAGCACAATCAGATTACAGACAACAAAATAATGAAGAAATAAGATAAATAAAAAATACTCATACAGAAATGTATGGGTATTTTTTTGTGATTTTTTAAAAAATTTATGAAAAACTATTGCATTTTATTAATTTATAATATAAAATATGGTCAAAGTGGAACGAAGTGGAGGAAAGTGGAATAAAAAATCCTCTA
>CANRFS010000135.1 GCA_947629965.1 uncultured Clostridia bacterium | reverse complement strand
TTTAAAATTACAATTTTACTAAAAATATTGAAAACCCCAGAAAAAATATCTGGGGTTTTGTCAACAGTCTGAGAAAAAGATATCAAACGATATCTTTTTTTGTTGAATAGGAAAAATCTTTGATTTTTCTATTCAACAAAAATGCTATAATCGCTATTGCCTTTGAGATTTGCTCCTTTCAGTCGCAAACTCAAATCGGCGAGAAGAAAAGTGTGGCGAAGCCACTTTTCTTGTTGCTAAAAATTTAATGTAATGATATAATTCAAATCGGAGTGAATAATTATGATAATTGATAAAATTCTAGATAGTATGATAAAAACATATGCTTTTGTAGGACCATCTGGAACAGGAAAAAGCTATAGAGCACAAATGGTTGCAAGTGAAAGAGGCATAAAATTTATAATTGATGATGGACTTTTAATAAAAGAAAATGAAGTTGTAGCAGGAATTTCTGCAAAAAAGGCTGCAACAAAAATTGAAACTGTAAAAAAAGCATTGTTTAATAATTCAGAAGAAGCAAGAGAGATAAAAAAAGCTTTTTTTAAATACAGACCTGAAAGTATATTAATTCTAGGTACATCTGACAATATGGTAGAAAAAATTAGAGAAAATCTAGGACTTCCAGAATTTACAGAAACAATATATATAAATGATGTTGCAACAGAAGAGGAAATGGCAGAAGCAAGAAGAATTAGACAAACACAAGGAAAACATGTAATTCCAGTACCTACATTTGAAATAAAAAAAGATTTTTCGGGATTTATATTAGATCCACTTCAAATTTTTAAATATAAAGGAAAAGATTCTACTCCATATATATCAGAAAAATCTATTATAAGGCCAACATTTAGTTATCTAGGTAATTTTAAAATATCAGATACGGTATTTAGACAAATAATAGAATATTTAGGTAAAAAAACAAATTCAATACACAGAATTAATAGAGCAAGAATTGATAAAAATGAAAATCAAGAAGGAATTAATATATACATAGAAGTTGTAATCGTATATGGATATAATATAGTTGAAGAATTAAAAAACTTTAAAAAGAAATGTAAAAAAGAAATAGAAAATTTAACTGCAATGAATGTAGATACATTAGATATAGTAGCAAAAGGAGTATACGTTCCAGAGGAGGATAATAAATGAGTTTTATAGTAGGAATTGATGGACCAGCAGGTAGTGGTAAGGGAACTGTAACAAAAAGAGTAGCAAATAAGTTAGGTCTAATTAATATAGATACAGGAATTACATATAGATGTGTGGCATTAGAAGTTTTAAAACAAGGAATACAATTAGACGACACAAATAAAATAATAGAAATAGCGAAAAATATAAAAATAAAAATTGATAATACTCCAAATGGAGATATAGTATTTTTAGATGATATAAATGTTACACAAGATATTAGATCAAAAGAAGTTACAAAAATAGTATCACAAGTATCTTCAATAAAAGAAGTAAGATTCTTAATGGTAGATATGCAAAGAAAACTTGCAGAAGGTAAAAACGTTATAATGGAAGGAAGAGATATTTGCACATATGTATTTCCAAATGCTGATGTAAAAATATATCTAGATGCAAGTATAGAAGAAAGAGCAAAAAGAAGATTTAAAGAAAATCAAGAAAAAAACATTGATATGACTTACGAAGAAGTCTATGAAAACATAAAAAAAAGAGATGAAAACGATAAATCTAAAGAAATTGGAGCATTAAAAGTAGCAGAAGACAGCATAGTAGTTGATACAACAAATTTAACCATAGATGAAGTCGTAGAAAAAATAATTGATATAATAAGAATTAAAAGGAAATAGAGGAGACACATATGAAAGAAATCTTAAGGCATATAGTAAAATTTGTATTAAATTTATTAATAGTAATAGTATACAGACCAAAAACTGTAGGATTAGAAAACATAGAAAAGGGCAAAGGCGCTTTATTATGTGCAAATCATGTTCACGCATTTGATTCAGCAGTTATAATTCTAAATAACAAAAGAAAAATAAATGTACTTGCAAAAGAAAGCCTATTTAAAAATTGGTTTGTAAAATTTTTAGCATATATATTTGGAGTATATCCTGTAAAAAAAGACAGTAAGTCAATGGAAAGTATGAAAATATCACTTAAACTGCTAAAAAATAACGAACTATTATTAATTTTCCCAGAAGGAACAAGAAATGGTATGGCAAAAGGAGTTAAACCAAAAGAAGGAGCAGTAAAACTTGCAATAAAAGCCAATGTTCCAATAATACCTATAGGAGTTCAAGGAAATTTTGAATACTTCAAAAAAATCAAACTTAATATAGGAAAACCAATATATTACAATGTAAGCAAAGAAGATTCTAATAATAAAGAAGTTTTAGAGAAATTAACACAAGAATTAATGGATGAAATAGTAAGATTAAGAGATGAAGAAATTTAAATGTATATTTAATTTTTAGGGTGTGTCAAAGAACACCCTATTTTTTTATATCTAAAAATAGACAGTAAACGATTAAAAACAAGACAATATGTAAATTTATACATAGATAAATTGGCAATAATCATTGCCAAAGAGAATATTAAGAATTTATAATAAAAAAGAAAAAGGACTAAATTTAGTCCGTCCAAAAAAAGAAAAAACAAATGAAAGAGAGGAAAACACATATGAAAGAAGAAACAAAAATACGAAAAAAAGTAGGTGTCAGAGGCATAACCCTAATAGCATTAATTATAACTATAATCATAATGCTAATACTAGTAGCAGTAACAGTAAGTGTAGCATTAAACGGAGGATTAATAGGAAAAGCACAAGAAGCAAAGAGTAAAACAGAAGAAGCTCAAATACAAGAAAGAGATATACTAACAGGAAGAATAAAAATAGGAGACACATGGTACGATTCATTAGATAAATATTTAGCAGGAGAAAAATCAAAAAATCAAAGTGATGTTCCAGGAGAAGAACC
>CANRFS010000134.1 GCA_947629965.1 uncultured Clostridia bacterium | reverse complement strand
TTTATCTAGCAAAAGTATTAACTGAAGCTAAAAAAAGAGTTTTAGTTATAGACACAACAATTTTGCAAAAAGCAAGATATATTGTACCTTCAATATCTCCAACAAAAATCTATGTTACTGATTATGAAGGAATCGATGTTGCAGTCGGATTCGAAGATTTTGAGTCAGTTAGCAGGTATTTAGGAAACATAGAAAATGATTATGATATCATGTTAATAGATATTGATTCGGCAGAAGCGCTTGACTCATTTGAACTTGCAAGTTCAGATAAATTATATTTTATAACTGCATTTGATAATTTTTCACTAAGAAAAGGAATAGAAATTATTAGTAATTTTACACAAAAAGTGAAAATGACTAAAATACTTTTTGAAAGAGATATTAGCGAAGAAAACGATGAATATTTAAATCTTTTATCTCTTACATCTCCAGTTGAATGGGAGAATGAAAAAATATATTTTCCATATGATCAAGGAGATTTATCTGCAATAATAGAAAACCAAAGAGTATCAAAGATAAAATTCAGAAATTTAAGTGAGCAATTTAGAGATTCTTTGGGTATATTAGCTCAAGAAATTTTTCCAGAAATAAAATCAGGAGAAATCAGGAAAATTATAAGGAATTTATAAGGAGAATAATATGGCAATAATATCATTTTGGAGTAACGGAATTGGTGAAACAGGAAAAACTGCATCAGTTGCTGCAATAGCAACATATCTTGCTATACAGCATAACTATAAAATACTAATTTTAGATACTAAATACAATGATTATTCTTATCAAGATTGTTATTGGCAAGAAGATAAAACAGTTAGTTTAATACAACATGGAGATAGAAGAACAAACATAGCATCTGGGGTTAGTGGGCTTGCAAAAGCAATACTAAGTAATAAAACTTCACCTGAAATAATAACAAATTATACAAGGATAATTTTTACTGATAATAGATTAGAATTATTAGCAGATACAAATGTAGGAACGCAAGATTACGAGATACATAAAAAGATGTTTAAAGATATTGCTAAAATTGCAAGCAAATATTACGACTTAGTTTTTGTAGATATAGACAATAGATTAGGAGAAAGCAATGTCAATTCTTTATTAGAAATATCAGATCTAATAATAGTTAATTTATCACAGAAAATGAGACAAATTAATGATTATTTGGAAATAAAAAGAACAAATCAGGTGTTTCAAGGGAAAAAAATAATTCCATTGCTTGGCAGATATGATAAAAATTCGAAGTATAACATAAAAAATGTATCTAGATATATGAAAGAACGCGAAAAAATTTGCGCTATACCATATAACACTTTGTTTTCAGAAGCATGTAATGAAGGAACAGTAGATGATTTCTTTATAAAATTTAGAAAAATAAATCCAAAAGATAAAAATGCCTATTTTCTTGAAGAAGTAAAAAATACGGCAGAGAAAATTATTTACAAATTACAAGAATTACGAATGAGAATGTAAGAGAGGTGTTCTTAAAGATGAATGTTACAAACATTATATTAACATTTGTTGTATTAATACTTGCAGGAGTATTAATTAGATATTTTGTACAAAAAAATAAAAATGCAACTCCAGAAGAAACAGTAGATGTTGATGACAAAACATTTACCATAGAAAAAATGACAGAGTTCGTAAAGAAAAGACTTGATGAAATTACAAAAATAAACTTATACGATATTGGACTTTCTGAAGAAGAATTAAAAAGAAGAAAAGCCAAAAAATACGAATTGAAAAAAGCTTTAAAAGGTTGTACATATGGAGATGTAAACGATAAAAAATATGTTAAAGAATTAATATATGATTTATTACTTAAAGAATATGGGGTAACAGAAATTAATATATCAAGAGCAATACCATTTGATATACCATCACTTCTTACATCACAAGATAAATTTGATATTTTATTATATGAATATAAAAAAGACTTTGGATATGAGGCATTGACTCAAATTATAAAAAAATATAATTTAGCAACATTAAAATATGTAGCCGGAGAGGCAAAACCATGTTATGTAATAACTAAAGAAGAAATAAGTGAAATCTACGAAAAAGAAAATTTAACTTTAGATTTCCAAGATAAATTAAATGTTTTAGTTCAAAGAATTTATCAACACTATAAAGGATATAGTAGTATAGATGAAATAAGAGATATGAATATAGATGGTGTTTCAGGTGGTGTATCTGGACTTCCAGAAAGCTTTTTAAGCCAAGTTGCACAAACAGATGGAGATTATTTAAAACAAATTACAGAATACAAAGTTCCAAGAGCATGTGATAGTATTTGGATCATGTTTCAAGGTAAATCTATTCGTTTAGCTTTCCTTTCATTTGGTAAAGAAAGCGAACTAAAAAGAGTATGCCAAAACATATACAAATATAATAATCCAGGACAATTATCAGATACAAACGGATACAAAATTAACGAAATGAAAGATGGTTCTCGTGTAGTTGTAGTTCGTCCATCAATGTCTGAAACATGGGCATTCTTCGTAAGAAAATTCGACGTAAAGAGAGCAACACTAGAACAAATAGTTACAATACCAGGAAAAGAAGATGCAATAGATTTATTAAAATTCTTAGTAAAAGGAGCAAGAATTATATCACTTACTGGTGAGCAAGGTTGCCGGAAAAACAACAATGCTTATGGCAATGATAGAAAACATATACGAAACAATGAACCTTCGTATTACAGAAACTGCATTTGAGTTGCACTTAAGAAAAATATATCCAACAAGAAACATCTTATCAATGAGAGAAACAGAAACAATTTCAGGACAAGAGTGTTTGGACGTACAAAAGAAAACTGATGGTAGTGTTAACATCATAGGTGAGGTTGCAACAGACCCAGTTGCATCTTGGATGATTCAATCTGCCCAAGTTGCATCAAAATTTACTTTATTTACACACCATGCTAAAACATTTCCAGATTTAGTTACAGCACTTCGTAACTCAATGCTTAGATCTGGTGTATTCACAGACGAAAAAAC
>CANRFS010000133.1 GCA_947629965.1 uncultured Clostridia bacterium | reverse complement strand
GAACAACTGGCACAACACCAAACAACAATAGGTATAATGGTGAAGCAGCACAAGGTAGCTTAGAAGATATAAATAGGAAAAGTATTGAAAATTTAAATACGGAGAGGTCAAAAAAGGAACAAGAAAGATTAAATATTGATTCATCAAGAACTGTATATAACATATTAAATAACTATATGAATGGAGATGAAGCAACTAAAAAGGAATTTGAAGCAACACCAATTTCAAATGAAGTAGCAGCACATTGGCAAGATGTATTAAAACAAGATAAAGACCAAATATTCAAAGACCCAGGTATGGCATCACAAAAAACTAATATGTTAAAACTATTAAGAGGTGAAACAACTCAAAACAACAATGGTGAAGATGTTAATCTAACAACAAAACCAGCAGGAGAATTGCAACAAGACCCAAACCAACCTTTACCAGATACTGAAGGTGTTACAATCTATCAAAAACCAGAAAAAGTATCACAAGCAAATTCAGATGTTGGAAATATAGATGAAGTAATGGACAATGCAAACAACTTTTTAACTGGATCAAACGATGTAAAATATGATGAAGGATCTTTACAAACTTTTATTGGAGGATTATACAATATAGCATTAACAATAGGTGTTTTAGTAGCAGTAGTAATGGGCTTTGTGCTAGGAGTAAAATATATGATGGCAAGCGTGGAAGGAAAAGCAGAAGTAAAATCAATGTTACTTCCATATGTAGTAGGATGTGCAATCGTATTTGGAGCATTTGGAATATGGAAATTAACATTAACACTATTAGAAACACTATAAAGATTCATAGATAGAATTTATAAAATATAAATAAAAAAGGGGAAGTATTGATATGAAAAAATTAGCAATATTAAGTTTAATATTAATATTTATAACAACAATAATGATTCCTATATATTCAAATGCGATACAAACAGGAATAAATCCTGATTCATATGTAAATAACAATGCATCATCACCAAAAACACAAGAAATGGTAGAAAAAATATTAGGAATAATCAGATCAGTAGGAACAGTACTTTCAGTAGTAATATTAATGGTAATAGGAATAAGGTATATGCTAGGAAGTGTAGAAGAAAGGGCAGAATATAAAAATACATTTAAACTATACATATTAGGAGCATTACTATTATTTACAGGAACAATGGTACCACAATTAATATACGATTTAGTGAAAGATATAATCTAAAAGATACAAATATTTGCAAAAAAAAAATTAATATGATATAATTAAAAGTGAAGAAATAAATTAAGTTATTAATGTTTTACATAAATAAAGAAATTGAAAAAAAGGAGGATAAAAAAATGAACGCAAAAACAATTAGAATTATAGGAATAGTATTAATGGCTTTAACATTAATGATAGCAATAGCAAATGTTGCACTTCCAGTATTTGCTGAAACAACACCAAACCAATTAAATTCACAAGACCCTCAAGGAAACTACATTAATACAATAGGAGAAAGAGTAATAGGAATATTAAGAGCAGTTGGTGTAGTATTATCAGTAGTAGTACTAATAGTAATTGGTATTAAATATATGATGGGAAGTCCAGAAGAAAAATCAGAATACAAAACATCAATGTTACCATACATAATAGGTGCAGCACTAATATTTGCAGCATCAATATTTGCACAAACAATATACGATTTCTTTACAGGATTAGGAAACAATTAAAAGAAAAAGAGAGCGAAAGCTCTCTTTTATTGTATCCGTAAAAGCAAAGCCAAATCTGAAGAAAAAACAATATATTACAACTTTATTACAGAAATATTAAATTTATATTATTTTATTAAAAAAACGCAAAAATCTTACAATTTTTGCGTTTTTGTGATATTATATAAGAAAGGGAAAATATGCAAAAGAGGAGAGGATAAAATGAGAACATATAACGTACCTAGAAATGTAAAAGGAGAAGGTAGAATACTATTCATATTCTCAACAAAAGCTTTAATATATACAGCAATAGGAATGATACCAGGATTATTTTTTTATTTAATATTTTTAATAATGGATATGCAAATAGTAGGAATAATAAGTGTTGCAGCAACAGGCTTGATAGGTTTCATAATAGGAACATTTAAAATACCAAACTCAACAGTTTTTAAATTTACTCAACAAACAGGAGGAGAAAATATAGACGATGTAATAAAACGATGGTTTAAATTTAAAATGCAGAAAACAAAAGTATATATATATAAAGATGCAATAAAAGAAGAGGAGGATACAAAAGATGATAAATAATCCAAATGAAACAAACAGTCAAATAACAACAATATTAATGATTATATTAAGTGTTTTTATAATAATATTGATGATATTAGTAGTAGTATTTTTAGTTTTAAAAACAAAAGAAAGAAAAGCCAAAAAAAATGAAATAAAAGAAGAAAAAAAGAAAAACAAAAAAAATAAACAAAACAAAAAAGAACCTGTAAAAACAACACTTAGTAAAGGTTCAATAATGGACTTTATGGAATTTGAAAAAATAAAAGACAACATGATAGTTGTAAAAAACAAAAAGAAATATTTAATGGTAATAGAATGTAAAGGAGTAAACTACGACTTAATGTCACAACCAGAAAAAGTAGGAGTAGAAGAAGGTTTTCAACAATTTTTAAACACATTAAGACATCCTATACAGATATATATACAAACAAGAACCATAAATTTAGAAAGTAGTATACAAAGATATAAAAATGCAGTAAAAGAAGTTGAAAAAAAATACAGAAACAAAGAACGTGAAATAAGAGAAATGAGAGAATCTGGAAGATATTCTCAAAAACAACTAGAAAAAACAATGTTTGAATTAACAAGACAGAGAAATCTATACGAATATGGAAAAGATATAGTAGCAAACACCGAAAAAATGAGTTTAAACAGAAGTGTATTAAACAAAAACTTTTTTGTAATCATACCATATTATGTTGAAACAATTGGAAATGAAAAATACTATGAAGAAGAAATAATATCACAAGCGTTTGCAGAACTTTATACAAA
>CANRFS010000132.1 GCA_947629965.1 uncultured Clostridia bacterium | reverse complement strand
TAAAATATATTGTTCCACATGGCTTTAATGTACCATTATCATTTACTTGAACTGCAATATTGTTTCTATCTCCTGAAAAGAATTTTATTGCGCCCCTTAATTTATCTTTTTGAATTTCAGAAATGTTTGTTATATTTATTGTTAGTGTTTTCGGTTTGTCCATTTTAGTTGTTTGGCAAAAAAGGGGTCTGTCCCCTTTTTTGCCATTAAATTCGGTTATGGTGTTTGCAACTATTTTTACTGGTTCGTCTTCTCTTATGCTTAATCTTCCGTCTATTAATACAATATTGTCTTCTATCAATATATTTTGTGATTTACTGTAGCAACTATCAAAAACAATTATTTCTGTGCTTCCATATAAATCTTCTACTGTCATAAATGCCATTAAGGTATTTTTTTTTGTATATTTCTTCTTTATAGAATTTATAATCCCAACATACTTTACTTGTTTTCCATCATCGTTTAAGTTATTTTCTTCGCTCATTTGCATCATTTGAAGTGTATTTATTGTAGCAACTTGTTGTATTTCTTCTTTTAATTTTTCTAATGGATGCCCTGATATATATATACCAAGCATTTCTTTTTCCATTAATAATAATTCTTTTTCATCAAATTCTTTTAATGTTGTAAAATTATATTTCATGTTTTCAATTTTTTCATCTTCTGCTTTTCCTAAATCGAACATTGTAACTTGTCCTTGCATCGTTTTTTTCGATGTATCATTTATTGTGTCTAGTATGCCCTCAAATGATGCAAGTAGTGTACTTCTTGTTTGTTCAAATTTATCAAAAGCACCTGCTTTTATTAAACTTTCAATACATTTTTTATTAACAGATTCCCCTGACATTCTTTCGCAAAAGTCTGTAAAGCTTTTAAATTCACCATTTCTTTCTCTTTCACTCACAATTGTATCAACTACTGCATTTCCTACATTTTTAACGCTTCCGAAGTCCGAATCTTATTTTGTTTTGGTCAACAGTAAATTTGGTATAACTTTTATTGATATCTGGTTTTAATATTTCTATTTTTAGTCTTTTACATTCATCTATGTATTCTGGAACTTTATCTAAATTTCCTAAAAAGCTATTTAGTGTTGCTGCCATAAATTCAGGTGCATAATATGTTTTTAAGTATGCTGTTTGATATGCTACTACTGCATATGCTGCTGCATGTGACTTGTTAAATGCGTATTTTGCAAATTCAGCCATTTCATCAAATATTTTATTTGCATCTTCTTTACTTATTCCGTTTCTAACACAACCTGGAATTATTATATTTCCATTTTCATCTGTTTTTCCATTTATAAAGTATTCTCTTTCTTTTGCCATTACATCTAGCTTTTTCTTTCCCATTGCACGTCTTACCAGGTCTGCTCTTCCGAAGTGAATATCCTGCTAGGTCCCTTACTATTTGCATAACTTGCTCTTGATATACCATACAACCATATGTTACTTTTAATATTGGTATTAAGCTAGGATGAGTATACTCACTATGCTCTGGATCTAATTTATTTTTTATATATCTTGGAATTTGATCCATTGGGCCTGGTCTATATAAAGAAACTCCTGCTATTATATCCTCAAGGCTATCTGGTTTTAATTCCTTCATAAAGTTAGTCATGCCTTGACTCTCAAATTGGAATACACCAGATGTATTTCCGCTTCTCCAAGTTTCTTCAAATACTTTAGGATCATTCATTTCCTTATCTATCTTAACATCTATTCCTCTTACTTGTTTTACAAGTTTAATTGTATCTGAAATTACAGTAAGCGTTCTTAGTCCTAAAAAGTCCATTTTTAATAACCCTAGTTCTTCTAGAGTTGTCATTATATATTCAGTAGATATTGTTCCTTCATTTACATATAAAGGTACATAGTCTATAACTGGATCTTTTGTAATAACAATTCCGCATGCGTGAGTAGAAGCCTGTCTTGGCATGCCCTCTAGCCCCATTGCTATATCTAGTAATTTCCTTGTTTCTTCATCTTTTTCATAAAGCTCACCCAATTCTCTGTTTTGCTCTAAAGCTTTTTTTATAGTAATATGTAATTCATTTGGCACCATTTTTGCAAGCTTATCTGCTTCTGCATATGGCACATCTAATGCTCTTGCAACATCTCTTATTACCATTCTTGCAGACATTGTTCCAAAAGTTATAATTTGTGATACATGGTCTCTTCCATATTTTCGCCCTACATAGTCTATAACTTCTCCTCTTCTTTCATAGTCAAAGTCTATATCAAAGTCCGGCATACTAATTCTCTCCGGGTTTAAAAATCTTTCAAAGAGTAAATTGTATTTTATTGGGTCTATATCTGTTATGCCTAGTGCGTATGCAACTATTGAACCTGCACCTGAGCCACGCCCAGGTCCTACACTTATTCCATTTGTTCTTGCATAATTAATAAAATCCCAAACTATTAAGAAATAATCTACATATCCCATTTTTTCTATTACTGATAATTCATATTCAAATCTATCTTTTATTTCTTTTGGTGGATTTTCTCCGTATCTTCTCTTTAATCCTTCCTTACTTAAATGTACAAAGTAATCTGTATGTGTAGCAAATTCTTTTGGTACTTCATAATTTGGAAGTTTTGTATTACCAAATTCAAATTCTACATTGCACTTTTCTGCTATTTTAACTGTGTTTTCTATTGCTTCTGGAACATTTTTAAAATATTCTGCCATTTCTTCTGGCGATTTAATATAGAATTCGTCTGTTCCCATTCTCATTCTATCTTCGTCTGTCATCCTTTTCCCTGTTTGTATACATAGCAATATTTCATGATTATACGCATCTTCCTTTTTTAGATAATGTGCATCATTTGTTGCAACAAGTGGAATATCTAATTTTTTAGACATTTCTATCAATTTTTGATTCACTAATACTTGCTCTGGAAGTCCGTTTGGTTGTATTTCTAAATAATAATCTTCACCAAATAAGTTTTTATGCCAAAGTGCTATTTCTTCTGCTTTTTCTATATTATCGTTTAAAATTTCTCTATT
>CANRFS010000131.1 GCA_947629965.1 uncultured Clostridia bacterium | reverse complement strand
CATATGGAACCAGAAGAAAAAATAGATAAATTATTAAAAGGTGGTTATTCTACAATTTCATTAGGATATATTGGACTTTATGAAGTAACAAAATTAGTAAAAGGAGTATCACATACAACCCCTGAAGGACACGATTTTGCCGTTAAAGTGATAAAACATTTAAAAAATACAACTGATAAATGGAAAAAAGAAACTGGACTAGGATTTATTTTAGATGGAGCACCACAAGAAAGCTTATGTTATCGTTTTGCAAGAATTGATAAAGAAAGATTCGGAGAAATAAAAGATATAACAGATAAAGGATATTACACAAATTCATATCATGTAGATGTAAGAGAAGGCATTGATACTTTTGAAAAATTATCATTTGAAAGTGAATTTGGTAAGTTATCATTAGGTGGAGCAATTTCATATATAGAAATTAGTAATATAAAAAATGATTTAAAAGCTTTAGAGGATTTAGTAAAATTTATTTATGAAAATATTCAATATGTAGAATTTAATGAAGAAATTGCGTTGTGTGATGAAAAAGATAATTTAAGTACGAGTACAAAGAAAACAAAAGAGCAAAAACAAATTGCATTATGGGACGAAAAAAATTGATATAAAATAAATGAGTAAATTAAATTTAATTTACTCATTTATTTTTATGAAATTAATATAATTAACTATGATAAAAGTGTATAATATAAAAACAATTTTAAAAATATTTTTAATAACTATATTGATTATTTCTATCTTAGGTTTCACATTAATTTTAATAAAAAAGCATATTCCGCAAAAGACAATTGAAACTTCAAATAGCAATAGTTGCACATATAGAATTTTAGTAGATGTAGAAGATTCGAAGTTATTTTTATTTGAAAATGATGAATTAATAAAAACATATAAATGCTCAGGTGGAAAGTGGTCAACTCCATCGCCAATAGGAACGTGGAAAATTATTTCAAAAGCAAAATGGGGCGAAGGCTTTGGACGGAAGCTGGATGGGGCTTAATGTTCCATGGGGACAATTTGGCATACACGGTACTTTAGAAAAATATTCAGTTGGATGGGCAAGCTCACACGGATGTATAAGAATGAATAATGATGAAGTTGCAGAACTATATAAAATAGTACCTATTGGAACAAAAGTAACTATAGTAGATGGAGTATATGGAGCATTTGGAAAGGGACTAAGAGACTTAAAGTCAGGTATGTATGGTTCAGATGTTATGGAAATACAAAAAAAGCTAAAAACTTTAGGATTTTTTAAAGGCACACCAAATGGAAAATTTGGCGCAGAAACGGAAAAGGCTGTTCAAGAATATTGCAAAGCAAATGGATTATATGTAAGAAAAACAATTAATAAAGAGTTACAAATAAAAATGGGTTTTTCTCCTGTAGATTAATTATGTAGATTAATACACACCAAAAACGATTTTTTTACCCTCTAAAAAATTATACTATGTTATTATAAAAGTATAATAAATTAGAAAGATAATAGGAGAAAAATATGGAAGAAAAAACAAGTATTCATTATATAGTAGCGCATGAAAAAATAAGAAATCTAATTTTTGAAGAATGGGAAAAAATGAACTTGCTAATAAGTAATGGGCCAGATAGCATAAAAGAGTATTTTTGTAAGTTGTGGAATGATACAAAGCAAGAAGTAGAATTTTTTGACGACATAGATATAATAGATTTAGATAAAGAGATAAAACCAGATGATTTTTCTATATCATATTCAACTTTAGATAACGGTATGAATGTATTTAACTTTGTAATGCCTAAGCCACTAACTGATGTTGGACAAGCAGTATGTTTATCTTTATTAATAACAAAGAAGATACCAAGATTATTTACATTAGAATTAGCAAATAATGAAAAAAATTGTTATTCTATTGGAGAATGGCAAATTGACTTTGAGAATGATGACTATATACATAAATATTATGATGAGATAAAAGAACCCAATATTAGTATGTTTTTGAAAAAAATAAATAATGTTTTGAAAAAAGGTTGACAAGCTACTTTAGTATATGATATTATTATACAGCACATATTTTGCAAGTGAAGTGTGTAACACTTAAAATACTAAGGGTGGTTAATATAAATAAAATAGTTATATAAATTAATAATAGAATAAAAGTGTAGGGATACAATGGTTTGATGGTATCCAAAGAAGTAAGAATAAAGTTACTTTTCCTACACTTTTTTGTATTGTTTTTAAAAGTTAGATAAGGAGGAATTAAATACTATATTAGGTTATATAAATCAAAATTAATTTAGGGCAGTACGGTTTTGAGGAGTATAATACATTAGTATTTAAGAGGGACCTTATTTAATAAATAAATATATCTGCTCAATTAAAATTAGTTAATAATGAAAAATTATTCGTCATTCATTATTCACTATTCATTAAAACAAAGGGAGTTGATTTATTTGTTAAAAGACTTAAATTCTGAAAAAGCGACGAGAAAAACATTTGCAAGAATCGGGGATTTTATCGATATTCCAAACTTAATTGAAGTTCAAAAAGATTCTTATGATTGGTTCGTTAAGGAAGGACTTGGAGAAGTATTAAAAGATATTTCACCAATTATTGACTATTCTGGAAATTTAGTTCTTGAATTTTTCGATTATTATATGGAAGAAAAAACTAAATATTCTTTGGAAGAAGCAAAAGAAAGAGATGCAACTTACTCTACAAGATTACATGTAAAAGTAAGGCTTATTAATCGTGAAACTGGAGAAATAAAAGAACAAGAAATTTATTTAGGAGATTTTCCATTGATGACAGATAGCGGTACATTTGTAATTAATGGAGCAGAAAGAGTTGTAGTAAGCCAACTTGTACGTTCACCAGGTTGCTACTATGAATCAGACTATGATAAAACAGGGAAAAAATTATACAAATCTACAGTTATGCCAATAAGAGGTGCATGGCTAGAATATGAAACAGATAGTAATGACATATTCTATGTAAGAATTGATAGAACAAGAAAATTACCTGTAACAGTTCTTTTAAGAGCAATAGGTTTAGTTTC
>CANRFS010000130.1 GCA_947629965.1 uncultured Clostridia bacterium | reverse complement strand
AAGAAGGAGCAACAGCTACAGTAAACGGATACGAAGTAACAGAAACAGGAGTAGATACAACTGTATTAAACAAATTAAAAGAACTAGAAGAATTATTAAATAAATTAAAAGAAGAATTAGAAAAACAAGGATTAAAAGGAAGATTAGAAGAAGCAGAAAAATTAATAGGAAATCAAAATGCGACAATTGAAGAAATAGAAGCACAAATAGAAAATTTACAAAAACAATATAATGCTTTAAAAGCACCAGAAAAAGCAGAAGAAAAAGACAATACACCAGGTACAGGTGTAGTAAATGTAGTAGTAATAGCATCAGCTATAGCAATGATTTCAGCTGCAGGAATTGTAACAGTAAAAAAATATAACAAATAATTATTGGTAAAATAGAGTTAGGGTAGAAACTTAATTTCTGCTCTAATTTTTAAAAATAACGCTTATATAAATTATAATACATTCAAAAAATATCAAAATTATTGCGAAAAAAAATTTTATTTTATATATTATTATAATTTAGCAAACAAATGAATAAATATTAAAAAAGGAGGAATTTTAAGATGAAGAAAAAAATCTTAATAATTAGTATATTTTTACTTGCAATAAGCATGGTATTTATACTAACAAACACATCAAAAGCGGCTGATGTAACAATAACAAATGTTGAGCCTCTAACAGGAGGAAGTATACAAAACAATGGTAACGAATATACAATTACACTAACAAAGACTGATATTAATAACCTTGAATGGCACTCAAAAAGTGATCCTACAGGTCAAGAAGGCGTTGACAGAGTAGCAAATGGTTGGGATGTAGGATTTAAACTTACTTTTTCAGAAGCAATTCAAAAAGGAGACCTAAAAACAGAGTACACAGATAATGAAGGTAAAGTTCATACAAATCTAGAAGGTACACCTGATACTAATCCAGCAGAATATAGTGTTTGGGTATCTCTTAATGAAAATAAACTAGCAGGTCAAACAGAAACATTTAGATTAGCTAAATTTGTATTTACTATTGGAAATGATACAAAAACAGTTATAATCAACATAGATCCTAGAGATGTTGTATTAAAAGAACCAGATGATGGAAGAATGGTAAAGGTAATAGTTGATGAATATGAATTTACAATGGAAAAAGGAAAAAATTTAACAGCTGATGAAACTAAAGGTGGTTTAACAGTAGATGAAGCAAAAAAATTAAAAGAATTAATGACACCAGAAGAAGGTTATAAATTTGTAGGTTTATTTGATATAGAAACAGAAAAAGAAGTTACACTAAACCAAGCAATATTAACTGATATGGAGTTAGAAGTTAAATTCGAAGAATTACCTAAAGTAACAACACCAACAGAACAAGACACTACACCAAAAACAGGTGTAACAGATGTAGCATTAATCTCATCAGTAGTAGCAATGATTTCAGCTTTAGGAATCGTAACAGTAAAAAAATATAACAAATAATTATTGGTAAAATAGAGTTAGGGCAGAAAATCAAATTTCTGCTCTAATTTTTATAGGCAAAATATTGAAATATCACATGTTTTATGATATTTTATATATGTAATAATATATTGGATAGGAGACAAATATGGCAAAGAGAAAACATGGAAAAAAATATAAATTAAATGGAAAAAAACTAATATTAGGATTATTAATATTAGTTTTGATAATAAGTTTGTCAGTATCTGCATATTTTTGGTTTAATAAGCATAAAAACAAAAAAGAAAACGATGAATTAAAAGAAAAAATGAGCGATATTGAAGAAATTAAACCAAATGAAAGAATAGAAAAAGTAAAAGAACTTCAAAAAGAAAATTCAGACATAATTGGTTGGTTAGAAATAGAAAACAGTGATATAAGCTATCCAGTTTTACAATGTGAAGACAATGAATATTATATGACACACAACTATAAAAAAGAGTATTCAAAAGATGGTTCACTATTCTTAGATAAAGATTATGATTGGAGTATTCCAAGTACAAATCTTCTAATATATGGACATAACAATATGAGTAGTACTGAAATGTTTGTAGGACTTATGAAATACAAAGAAGAAAGTTATTATAAAGAGCACAAAACAATTAGATTCACTACAAATGAAGAAGATGCTAAATATGAAATAATAAGTGTGTTTTTATCAAGAGTCTATTACAAATCAGAAACTAACGTATTTAGATATTATTATTTTATAAATGCAAATACAGAAGAAGAATTTAATGATTTTGTAAAAAATAGCAAAGAAGCAAGCCTATATGATACGGGAGTTACTGCAGAGTATGGAGATCAGCTTTTAACACTTTCTACATGTTCATATCATACTAAAGATGGAAGACTTGCAGTTGTTGCTAAAAAAATAAAGTAAAATATTGACAAATCGGTTAAACATTTGGTATAATATACAAGTTGAAAAATACGCACATATAATCACAATTTAAGATTGTGCCTTTATATTAATAAAGGTGTTCTTAAGTGCAAAAGATTATGTGGAGGTAAAACAAATAAGGAGGAATGAAAAATGGCAGTAGTTGCAATGAAACAATTACTAGAAGCAGGTGTACATTTTGGACACCAAACAAAAAGATGGGACCCTAAAATGGCTGAATACATTTATCAAGCTAGAAATGGTATCCATATTATCGATTTACAAAAGACATCAAAAAAAATTGACGAGGCTTATGAGTTTATTAAAGAAGTAGCAGAGGAAGGAAAAGACATCCTTTTTGTAGGAACAAAAAAACAAGCACAAGAATGTATTAAAGAAGCAGCTGAAAAAAGCAATATGTTCTATGTTGATCAAAGATGGCTTGGAGGAATGCTTACAAACTTTAAAACAATAAGAAAAAGAGTTGAAAGATTAAACAAATTAGAAGAAATGCAAGAAGATGGTACATTTGACGTATTACCTAAAAAGGAAGTTGCTGCATTAAAAAATGAAATGGAAAAACTAGAAAAAAATCTAGGTGGTATTAAAAATATGACCAAAATGCCTGGAGCAATGTTTGTAGTAGATCCAAAAAATGAAAGAATAGCTGTATTAGAAGCAAGAAAATTAAATATTCCAATAGTAGGATTAAT
>CANRFS010000129.1 GCA_947629965.1 uncultured Clostridia bacterium | reverse complement strand
CTTTGCACTAGTAATACTATCAATAAAAACAGGAAAAGGAGTATCATATACAATACTAATCACAACAATAGTAGCAATACTTGCAGGAGGAATATTCTTAATTAAGAAATATGTATTAAGATAAAATAAGGCTTCAAAAAATAGAAGGGATCTTAAATGATTCCTTCTATTTTTGATACATTCTTCACTTTTTAAAAATCCTACTCATTTTTTGAGAAGAAATTTTCTATGCGAGATTTTCTATTTTTTAAAACTTCTTTCCCGTTATTTTCTCATAAGCTTCAATGTATTTATTTCTTGTAGTTGTAATAACATTTTCAGGAAGATTTTCTGGTGGATTATTCCTATATCCATTATCCTTTAGCCAGTCCCTTAAATATTGTTTATCAAAGCTTTTTTGTGATCTTCCAACTTCATAATCATCTGCTGGCCAAAATCTACTAGAATCAGGTGTTAAAACCTCATCTGCCAAAACAAGATTTCCGTTTTCATCTAAACCAAACTCAAATTTTGTATCAGCAATAATTATACCCTTTGATAAAGCATAATCAGCACATTTTTTATAGATATCTATAGTAGCTTTTTTTACTTTTTCAGCTAAATCTTTGCCTAAAATTTCTTCGCATCTTTCAAAAGAAATATTTTCATCATGGTCACCAAGCTCTGCTTTTGTTGAAGGTGTAAAAATAGGCTCATCTAATTTTTGACACTCTTTTAAACCTTCTGGAAGTTTTATTCCACAAACGCTGCCGCTTTTTTGATATTCAACCCAGCCAGAACCTGTAATATATCCTCTAACTATACATTCAACAGGAAGCATCTTTAATTTTTTAACAAGCATACTTCTATCTTTAAATTCTTCTTTTCTAAATTCCTCTGGAAATTCTTTATAATTTGTTGTAATAATATGATTTGGAATAATATCAGAAACAAAATCAAACCAAAATTCCGAAATTTTATTTAAAATTTTTCCCTTATCTAAAACAGGATTTGGCATAATAAAATCAAATGCAGAAATCCTATCAGATACAACCATCATAAGTTTATTATCATCAACTTCGTATATTTCACGAACTTTACCACTACTAATTTTTTTCATTTTTTTCCTCCTTAAATTTTATAATACATTCAAAAATCATAATTGACTAATAATTTTCGTAACCTACTTCTTGTAATCTTGCATCTTTTTTCATAACACCATCTTTTAAAGAAGCCTTATAACTTGCTATTTTATTTTGCACATCAGCATTTGCAGTTCCAATAATTTGAACTGCTAAAATCGCAGCATTTTTTGCTCCATTTATTGCTACTGTTGCAACAGGAATTCCTGATGGCATTTGCACAATTGAATAAAGAGAATCTAGACCATTTAAAGATTTAGAATGAATTGGAACACCAATTACTGGGCATGTATTCACTGCTGCAAATATTCCAGGTAAATGAGCAGCACCACCAGCTCCGGCTATAATTACTTTTACATTTCTTTCTTTAAGGCTTTTAGCATATTCAATTGCTTCATCTGGGCATCTATGAACAGATAATATTTTCATTTCATAAGAAATACCCATATCTTCTAAAAATTTAGCAGAATCACTCATTATAGGTAAATCAGAATCACTCCCCATAACTATTGCTACATCAATATTTTTTTCCATATTTTCCTCCTCAAATTAAAAATCTAAATAAATTATATTATATAAAAGAATAATATACAATAAAAAAATGTTATTTGAAGAGATAAATTAAACAAAAGAAAACAAAAGGGGACAGACCACTTTTGTTTTCTTTTGTTTAATTTTCCTCACACAAATTTACATAAGCGAGAATATATTATTAGTATAGTAGGAGGAAATGAAAGTGGAAGAAGTATTGAAATTGAAAAATGTAGGTAAAACTTATCAAGCAAAAAATGGAGAAATAGAGGCATTAAAAGATATAAATTTTAGTGTAAAGAAAGGAGAATTTGTTAGCATAATAGGGCCAAGCGGATGTGGTAAATCTACATTACTGTCAATAATTGCAGGTCTAGAGAAAAAATCAAATGGAAAGATATACATTGATGAAATTGAAACTGATAATGTATCATCTAAAATTGGATATATGCTACAAAAAGACAGTTTGTTAGAATGGAGAACTATATGTAATAATGTAATTTTTGGGTTAGAAATTACGCATAAAAAAACTAAAGAAAATGAGGAATATGTTAAAAGTTTATTAAAAAAGTATAACCTCTATGATTTTAAAGATAAATATCCTACTCAATTATCAGGTGGAATGAGGCAAAGAGTTGCATTAATTAGAACACTTGCAATTAGACCTGAAATACTTTTATTAGACGAAGCTTTTTCTGCATTAGATTATCAAACAAGAATAATGGTAACAAGAGATATATATGATATTTTAAGAAATGAAAACATAACAACTGTAATGGTAACTCATGACATTTCAGAAGCAATAAGTATGTCGGATAGAGTAATTGTACTTAGTGCACGACCTGCTACAGTAAAAAATATATATAAAATGGAATTTGAAATTGAAAATAGAAATCCAATGAATGTACGAAAAAGTCCTAAATTTAACAAGTATTTTGATAGCCTATGGAAGGAGCTTGATGTTGATGCAAAAGAAAAATAATTCAATTGAAAGAAAACAATATTTAAAAAAGAAAGCAATTACAAAAGTAAGTATTCTCTTAACCCAAATTACAATAGTAATATTATTTATTGCTTTGTGGGAAATATTAGCAAACAAAGGAATCATTGATAGTTTTATAACAAGCCAGCCTAGCAGAATGTTTAAAACATTCATGAACTTATCGCAAAACGGTTTATTAAAACATTTAGGAGTTACATGTTATGAAACAATTGTCGGATTTTTGTCAGGAGCAATATTAGGAGTAATTATTGCAATAATACTATGGTGGTCAAAGTTTTTGTCAAAAGTAGCAGAACCATTTTTAGTAGTATTAAATAGCCTTCCTAAAATCGCCCTAGGTCCAGTAATTATAATATGGGTTGGAGCAGGAACTTCTGCAATAATAGTAATGGCACTTGCAATTTCATTAATAGTTACAATACTAGAAATTTTAAATGGATTTTTAAATACCGAAGAAGAAAAAATAAAAATGGCAAGAACTTTTAATGCAAGT
>CANRFS010000128.1 GCA_947629965.1 uncultured Clostridia bacterium | reverse complement strand
TATATGGGTTATAATCCAAGAGGAGGTGAAGTAATAATGAATAAATACGAAAGTGTTATCATTATTAATCCAAATTTAGAGACAGAAAGCATAAAAGCTTTAATAGAAAAGTTCTCAAATTTAATTAATAATAATGGTAAAGTAAGTTCAGTAGAAGAAATAGGCAAAAAGAAATTAGCTTATGAAATCAAAAAGAACAAAGAAGGATATTATGTTGTATTCAAATTTGAATCTAAACCAGAAGAAATTGCTGAACTAGAAAGAGTATATAGAATTACAGACGAAGTAATAAAATTTATCGTAGTTAAAGAGGAGGAATAAAATTATGAATAAAGTAATTTTAATGGGCAGGCTTACAAGAGATCCAGAAGTAAGATATACTCAAACTAATAATACATTAGTTGCATCCTTCTCATTAGCAGTAAATAGAAGATTCGCAAAACAAGGAGAAGAAAGACAAGCCGATTTTATAAATATTGTAGCTTGGAATAAAACAGGAGAATTTTGTAGCAAATATTTTAAAAAAGGACAACAAGTTGGAGTGGTAGGTAGAATTCAAACAAGAAATTGGGAAGATGATCAAGGACAGAAACACTATGTTACAGAAGTTATAGCAGAAGAAGCATATTTTGCAGATAGCAAAAGAGATGGAGATACATCAAATTTTGAGAATACATTTGGAAGTAATGTTTCTGAAAATTCTGAATTCACAACATCTTCAGATGATGAATTGCCATTCTAAAAATTAGAAATTAAAGAGTAGAAATTACTTATATTAATTTGTAGGATTAATAAAGTAAAGAAATGAAAGTTAAAAATACAAAATTTGCAAGGCAGATTTTGAGAAGGGGGGAAAATTAAATGTCAGATAAAAAACAAAACTCAAAAAATAATAGAAGAAGAAACAATAATAATGATGATGACTTTAATCCAAGATTTAGAAAAATAAGAAAAAAAGTATGTGTAATGTGCAGTAATAAAGATTTTGTATTAGATTATAAAAATGCTGATCAATTAAAAAAATTCATAAATGAAAAAGGTAAAATATTACCAAGAAGAGCAACAGGTGCTTGCGCAAAACATCAAAGAGATATTACACAAGCTATAAAAAGAGCAAGACATATAGCTATATTACCATATACACAAAACTAATATTTAAAGAACAGATTTTATTTCTGTTCTTTTTTTATTATTTTTTCTAAAATGTAGAAATTAATTTAATTATGGTATAGAATAAACACGTAAGGAGTGAGATTCTTGAAAGTTACTGATATTAGTGAGTTAGAAAAAATAGCAAATAGAGTGAGAATAGGAATTATTGAAGGCGTATATAATGCGAAATCTGGGCATCCAGGTGGTTCATTATCAATTGCAGATATATTAACAGTTCTTTATTTTAACCAAATGAACATTGATGAGAAAAAACCTATGGCTAGCTCGAGAGATAGACTCGTATTATCAAAAGGACACGTAGCGCCTGCTTTATATAGTGTTTTGGCTGAAAAAGGATATTTTGATAAAGAGGAGTTAAAGAATTTAAGAAAACTTGGTGGAATGTTACAAGGACACCCAGATATGAAAAATATACCTGGAGTAGATATGTCTACAGGTTCACTTCGGACAAGGCTTATCTGTTGCAAATGGTATGGCAATTGCATCTAAATTAAATCATGAAGGTATTAGAGTGTATTGCATATGTGGAGATGGAGAATTACAAGAGGGACAAATATGGGAAGCAGCGATGACTTCGAGTCATTATAAACTAGATAATTTATGTTTAATAGTTGATAATAATAATTTACAAATTGATGGAAAAGTTGAAAATGTTATGAGTATATATCCATTAGGTGAAAAGTTTAAAAGTTTTGGATTTGAGGTAATAAGTATTGATGGGCATGATATGAACCAAATTATTAACGCATTGAACAAAGCTAAAAATGTAAAAGAAAAACCTACAGTTATAATTGCAAAAACCATAAAAGGTAAGGGGGTATCTTTTATGGAAAATGTTGCTGACTGGCACGGAAAAGCACCGAAAGAAGAAGAATACAAATTGGCAATGGAAGAATTAACACATAAAAATCATGAGGAGGCTATGATATGAATCTAGAAATTATTAAGGCAACAAGACAAAGTTATGGAGAAAAATTAGCGGAGCTAGGAGAAAAAAATGAGAATATAGTTGTTTTAGATGCAGACCTTTCGGGAGCAACAAAAACATCTATATTTGCAAAAAAATTCCCAAATAGGTTTTTTGATATGGGTATATCTGAGCAGGATATGATGTCTACAGCGGCAGGACTTGCTACATTTGGTAAAATTCCATTTGCTAGCTCATTTGCAATGTTTGCGTGTGGAAGAGCTTATGACCAAATAAGAAATAGCATAGCCTATCCAAATTTAAATGTAAAAATATGTGCTTCTCATGCAGGAGTTACAGTAGGAGAAGATGGAGCTACACATCAAATGCTAGAAGATTTAGAATTAATGAGGGGAATTCCTAATATGCGCGTTATGTGCACGTCAGATGATGCTCAAACAAAATGGGCCGTAGAAGAAATTTCTAAAATAGATGGTCCAGTATATTTAAGACTATGCAGATATGCTACACCTTTAATATATGATGAAACACAAAAATTTGAATTCGGAAAGGGAGTTCAAATAGGTGAAGGAACAGATGCTACTGTGTTTGCAACTGGAGTAACTGTTTCGGAAGCGATTAAAGCAAAAGAAAATCTTTTAAAAGAAGGAATTGATATAAGAGTAGTGGATGTTCATACAATAAAACCTATAGATGAAGAATTAATTATAAAATGTGCTAAAGAAACTAAGAAACTAATATCAGTAGAGGATCATAGTATAATTGGAGGTTTGCGGAAGTGCAATTTCCGAGGTTCTTACAGATAAATGTCCAGCAAAGCTTATTAGAATGGGTGTTAAAGATAGATTTGGAACATCTGCACCTGCAAAAGAATTATTAAAATATTTTGAATTAACAGCAGAAGATATTATGAAAGTCGTAAAAAATTAAAAGAGAAGAGTGAAAATATATGAAGAAAAATTGCAAATTTTGCAATTTTCTTCAGACTGTTGACAAAACCCCAGATATTTTTTCTGGGGTTTTCAATATTTTTAGTAAAATTGTAATTTTAAAATTT
>CANRFS010000127.1 GCA_947629965.1 uncultured Clostridia bacterium | reverse complement strand
AGATATTCATATACAGCTAAAGGAAAAGTAAAAAGAACATCAGCTAACTCTAGACACAGATTAGCAACAAAAACAAAGAGACAAAAAATGTCAAGAAGAGTAAATAGCTACGCTGATAAAACATGCGAAGCAGGAGTTAAGAAATTATTACCATATGGTTAAGGAGGGAAAATAAATGGCAAGAGTAAAAACAGCAAGAATAACAAGAAAAAAACATAAAAAAGTTTTAAAACAAGCAAAAGGATATTTTGGAGCAAAAAGTTATAGATTTAGAAATGCAAATCAAGCAGTGCTTAAATCATTATCTTATGCTTATGTTGGAAGAAAAGACAAAAAAAGTGATTTTAGGAAATTATGGATTACAAGAATAAATGCAGCAGCAAGAATGAATGGAACAACATATAGTAAAATGATGGCAGGACTAAAAAAAGCAAATGTTACAATAAACAGAAAAATGCTTGCAGACTTAGCAGTAAATGATATGAAGGCATTTACTGAGATTGCAGAAATTGCAAAAAAAGCATAGAATTACAAGAAACGATTTTTATAATATATAATTATAGAGTCGTTTTTTTTAATAAGCTATAGGAGTGATTACTATGATGTATGAAAGAAATAGACAGACAGAATTGCAAATAGATTTAGAAGCTATGGCATATAATTATAAATTAATAAAAAAATTACATCCAGATAAAGAAATATTGCCAGTATTAAAAGCGAGTGGATATGGAATTGGAGCCAAAAATGTAAAAAAATTTCTAGATAAAATGAAGATAGAAAAAATAGGTACTGCATTTGTAGATGAAGGAGTAGTACTTAGAGCCGGATTAGGGTATGATCGGAGAAATTATAACATTAAATCAACCAGCACAAGAAGATATAGATAATATTTTAGAGCATAATATAGTAGCGGGTGTATGTTTATTAGAATTTGTTAAAAAATTAAATAGTGAAGCTAAAAAAAGAAATAAAGTTGCAACTATACATATTGAAATTGAAACAGGTATGGGGAGGACAGGAGTTTTATTAAATCAATTATCTAACTTTTTAGATGAAGTAAAAAAATTAGATAATATTAAAGTAGAAGGGGCATATACTCATTTTGCAACAAGTGATAGTGACTTAGATTATACATATAAGCAAATAGAAAATTTTAATATAGCTGTAAAACAAATAGAAAAATCACTAGGAAAATTAAAATATATTCATACTAGTAATAGTGCAGCCATAATGAAATTAGACAAAGTACCAGGGAATATGGTTAGGCCAGGAATTATGCTTTATGGATATTATCCAAGTAATGAATTAAAAGAAAATATTAAACTAAAACCATGTTGTACATTGAAAAGTAAAATTTCATATATTAAGCAAGTAGAAAAGGGAACTAGTATTAGTTATGGCAGAACATATATAACACAAAAGACATCAACAATAGCAAATGTTCCTATTGGATATGCAGATGGTATTAGAAGGAGTCTGAGCAATAAAGGATATGTTGTAATACATGATAAAAGGGCACCAATTGTAGGCACTATTTGTATGGATAGCTTTATGATAGATGTAACAGATATATCCGATGTATCTATCGGTGATGACGTATATATTTGGGATAACAATATTATTACTTTAGACGAGGTTGCTGAGAAATGCGATACAATATCTTATGAAATTTTATCTAGTATATCTAATAGAGTTATACGAAAGTGTATTAATTAAATAATAAAAAGGAAAAGCAATAGGTTGAAGTCTATTGCTTTTTCATTTTTGGTTTTGAAACAAGAGATGCAATATAACCAAAGAATACTGCAGCTGCAATTCCACCAGCAGCCGCTGCCGTACCACCAGTAAATGCTCCAACTAAACCTAATTCCTGAACTTTTTGAATGGCACCTTTTGCAAGAAGGTTACCAAAACCTGTTAAAGGAACTGTTGCACCTGCTCCTGCAAAATCAACTAAATGTTGATAAATTCCGAAGACCCCCGAAGTATTGCACCAGTAGTTACAAAAATAACAAGAATTCTCGCAGGAGTGAGCTTAGTTTTATCGATTAGAATTTGACCGACAATACAAATTAATCCACCAACTACAAAAGCGCGTACAAATTGCATCCAGTCTAAATTATTAAAAAAATCTTGCATAATATAAATCCTTTCTATAAATTTTCTATAGATATTGCATGTGCAATACCAGGAATTGATTCACCTTGCTGAGACGAAGTGGCATTTGTTAGGGCTCCAGTTGCTATAAGAAGTATTTTATTTAATTTTTTCTGCCTTAATTGATTAAATAAATATCCAGAAAAAATTGTTCCGCAACAAGCACAACCCGAACCGACCTGAGTGAGTATCTTGTTTTTCTTTATCAAAAATCATTACACCACAGTCGTTATAATTATTTTTAATATTATATCCTTTGGTTTGGCAAAGCTCAGTTGCAATTTCCTTTCCTATATAACCAAGGTCTCCTGAGAATATTCCATCATAATAACTTGGATTTCTACCAGTATCTTTAAAATGTGTTAAAAGTGTATCAACAAAAGCTGGAGCCATTGCTGCGCCCATATTATTTGCATCCTTTATTCCCATATCAACAATTTTTCCAGTTGTAATATTAGTTATATATGGTCCATTTCCATTTTTAGAAACTATTGCTGAGCCTGCTCCAGTTACAGTCCATTGTGAAGAAGGAGGCCTTTGATTACCAAGCTCTAGAGGAAATCTAAACTGCTTTTCTGCACTACAAAAATGACTAGATGCCGCAGCAATAATATTTTCTGCACCACCACCATCTATGAATACAGAAGCTAAGCTTAATGCTTCAACAAATGTTGAACAAGCTCCAAATATTCCAAAAAAAGGAACATTTAATTCTCTCAAACCAAAACTAGAAGAAATACATTGATTCAATAAATCTCCAGCAAAACAATAATCTATTTTATCTGCAGAAATTTTAGACTTAACGATACTAGAATTTACAGCTTCCCTAATTAGTTTACTCTCTGCCTTTTCCCAGGTTTTTTCTCCCCAAAATTCATCCTCTAAACATTTATCAAAATACTCTGCCATAGGTCCTTCGGCCTCTTTGGGACCAACAATTGAAGCGGTTTCGAGTATAGTTATTGGATTATCAAATTTAATACTTTGCGATCCTATTTTTTTCATATA
>CANRFS010000126.1 GCA_947629965.1 uncultured Clostridia bacterium | reverse complement strand
TAAAAATGAATATACATATGACCACAGAAAAGAGAAAACTTTAGAAGGAAAAATGGATAAATTCATGGATAATGCAACAAATTATTTTTCTAAAGTAACAAACAGAGAACTATACAAATATGTAAACATATTGGAATATAGAAACGATGAATATGTTATAACAAACAAAATATCTGATTATAACTTAAAAGAAATGCGCAACAATATGGACGAGTCAGATTTAGAGGAATTTGATAGATTCGTAGAAAGAAATTGGGGAAGTTCTAAACAAGCAATTCCAGTATCAGCAACAGTTCAATCAGGCACACAAACAAAAAGAAGAGGAAGACCATCTAAAAAATGAGGGAAATGCCTCAAAGTATGAGGAATGCCCACATGCTGAGGCTTGTCCCTCAAACATTGTAAGGGAAATGCCTCAAAACGAACAAAGAGGTGAAATTAGGCTATGTCAAACCAAGTAGTGTTTTATATAATGGGAATAAGTGGTGGGCTATTTGTATTTATTTTAATAGCTTATTTCATCATCCAAAAAACGCTAAACAAAAGTGATGTAAAAAGAATAAAACAATTAAGAGCAGGTACTCAAGAGAAAAAATTTACATCAGATATTATATATCAAAAATTATATATCTATTTTATTAGAATCCCATTTTTAAGTAGATATGTAACTAAACTAAGAAGAAGATTAGAGATTATAAATGTTGACGATGAATATTTAACAAGAAAACAAACAGCAAAAATAATATTAAATGCAATATTAATAATTGTACCACTTACAATAATTATAGTTTTATTGACACATAATGACTTCTTGTTATTATCTATATTGTTACTATTTGAGCTATTCCTAATAGAAACTATTATGTCAGGAATGGTAGATAAAATAGATACAAAATTATTAAAACAACAAATTGGATTTTTTGCAGAAATAAGACATGCTTATCATGAATTCAATATGGTTGAAGAAGCAATATATGATGTATCACAAAAAGATCAACTAGAAATATCAAGACAAGGAGAAAAAATATACGAAATATTAACATCAGATGATCCAGAAATAGAATTAGAAAAATACTATGATGTAGCACCAAATAGTTATTTAAAAGAATTTGCAGGAATCTCATATTTAACAAGAGAATTTGGTGATAGAACAGATAGTAATGGGGCATCATTATATCTAAAAAATCTAAACAATATTACAGAAGAAATGCAATTAGAAATTTTGAAGAGAGATAAATTAGACTATGTGTTCCAAAGTTTATCAGTAATAGCAATAGTACCAATACTATGTATTCAGCCATTAAAAAGTTGGGCAGTAAACAATTTCTCATTTACATCTAGTTTTTATAATGGAAAAATGGGCTTCATAGCACAATTATTATTAGTTATAGCAACATTTATATGTTATTTGTTAACAAGAAAACTTAAAGATAATAGTTCAAAAAATAATGATTACAAAGATCCAAATAATTGTTGGCAAATGAAAATATATAAAAATCCAATAGTAAAAAAATTTGTAGATTTATTTATACCAAAAAAAGGAACAAAAGAATATAAAAAGGACGTTAATCTATTAAAAGATGCAGCAAGCAAGCAAAAAATGGAAGCATATTATATAAATAGAATTGCAACATGTATAGCAGTATTTGTTGCTTCACTATTTATATTTATTCAAATACATAATGTAGCAATTGATTTTATATATGAAAATCCTACATCTGAATATAACATACTAGGAGGTATGACAGACAAAGAAGAAAGAGAAGCGATTTTACTTACAGAACAGGACAATTATTTCTTAGACAAATTTAAAAATAAAAAAATAACAGATGAAGAACTAAGAGCAGAAATAAAATTCTCTGAATATTATGAAGAAGCTACAGATGAAGAAATAGATGCAGCAACAGAAAGAATTTCAGAAAAATTAAAAGTAGTTAATAAAGAATATTTAAAATGGGTAGAATGGTTATTTGCATGTGTATTTGCACTTGCTGGATATTATGCTCCTAAGTGGCTTTTAATGTTCCAAAAGATAATGAGAAAACTAGAAATAGAAAACGAAGTAATGCAATTTCAAACTATCATATTAATGCTTATGAAAATTGAAAGAGTTAATGTTGAAATGATACTAGAATGGCTTGAAAGATATTCTAATATTTTTAGAGAGCCAATAACAAGATGTGTTAATAACTATGAAGCAGGAGCATGGGAAGCCTTAGAAGAGTTAAAAAATGATATTAATGACGAGCAAATGATACGTATTGTAGAAGGCTTGCAGTCAGCAGTAGAAAAAATACCAATTCATGAGGCATTTGATGAATTAGACAATGAAAGAGAATATTATCAAGAAAAAAGAAAAGAATCAAATGAAAGATTAATAAAAAGAAAAGGTATGATAGGAAAAGTAATAGGATTTACTCCACTAGTAGGATTATTTGTAGGATATTTAATTGTACCATTGGTAGTAATAGGATTATTGAGCATGACAAATACATTTAGTACAATGTCAACAATGATGTAAAGGAGAAAACTATGGAAAACGCATCAAAAGCTTTAATTATAGCAGGAGGAATTCTTCTTGCGCTAATGCTATTATCTATATTAGTATATGTAGCTGGCTCTATGCAAGATTGGGCTGGAAGTCAAACCAGAGATGAATTAACAAAACAAATAGCAGAATTTAATAAAGGCTATGAAGTATATAACAAAAAAAGAATGTATGGAACTGATGTAATCTCAGTTGTAAATAAAGCAAACGATGATAATATAAGAAACCAGGATGATGAAAAATACTGGGTAAATGTAACAGTATTGGATAAAGACGATAAATCTATAAGTGTAGATAATAGCAAAGAATTTAAGATGACAATTTTTACTTGCGAAGAAATGAAAGATAGTAATGGAAATGGAAGAATAGATTCAATAGTTTTCAGGCAAATATAAAGTAAAGGAGACAAGCTATGGAAAATGCAACAAAAGCTTTGCTTATAGCAGGTGGAATATTAATAGCAATGCTTGTAATATCAATAGGTATATTAATCTTTATGAACTATAGAGAAGCAGGAACAGAAATTGCTTTAAGAATATCAACAACTCAAATACAAAAATTCAATTCAAATTTTACTAAATTTGAAGGAAGAGAAGATATTACGATTCAAGAAATAGTATCACTTGCTAATTTTGTTAAAGATTA
>CANRFS010000125.1 GCA_947629965.1 uncultured Clostridia bacterium | reverse complement strand
CTTCTAGACTATATGAACTTGCAAAAATGGACGGAGCAATTATTTTAAGTGCAGACTTAAAGAAAATACTTCTAGCTAATACTCAAATTATACCTTCATCAAAAATTACAACAGATGAAACAGGAACAAGACATAGAACAGCAGAACGTACAGCTAAACAAACAGGAGAATTAGTAATAAGCATTTCTCAAAGAAGAAATATAATTACTGTTTTTAAAGGAGATTTTAGATATACTATAGAGGATTCAGGAAAAATAATAACCAAGGCAAATCAAGCACTGCAAACATTAGAGAATTATAAAAAAGTATTTGATTCAAAATTAAAAGTGTTAAATGAATATGAATTTAATGATATAGTAACGTTAGACAATGTAATTACATGTCTGCAAAGAGCCGAAATGGTAATGAAAGTAGCAGAACAAGTTAAGCGTTCAATATATGAATTGCGGAGACGATGGAGTACTAGTAAAAATGCAATTAGAAGAATTAATAGAGGATTTACCAGAAGAAGAATTATTAATTGTAAAGGATTATATAGCACCAAGTAGAAGATTAGTAGCTGAAAAAGTTTTGCAAACAATACAAACAGTGTCACAAGATGAGTTTGTTCAGTCAGAAGTAATTGCAAGAGCCTTAGGATACGAACAATTTGATAATTATGAAGAAGTAGCTGTATATCCAAGAGGATATAGAATTTTGAATAAAATACCTAGAATGCCTGCTAATATCGTAATGAATTTAGTAAAAACCTTTAAATCATTCCAACATATATTGCTTGCAGATGTAGACAAGCTAGATGAAGTAGAAGGAATAGGAGAGGTAAGAGCTAGAACAATTAAGCAGTCGTTAAGAAGAATGCAAGAACAATTTGTTTTTGATAATTTAATGATATAGTAGAGGTGAAATACTTGAAAAAAAGAACTAAAGATAATAAAGGAATAACTTTAATTGCGTTAATAATTACAATTATAATCATGCTTATATTAATTTCAGTAACTACATATACAGGTTTGAGTACATATAAAAGCACAAAAGTTAATAAATTTGTTGATGAAATGCAATTGCTACAAAGTAAAATAGATGATTTGGTAGCCAGTATGACTAAAGAAGAATTAGATAATTTAAATTTGGCATCAGTATCTACACAGGAACAAAGGGATGCACTTAATAGTGCTTTTAGCAATGGAGAAATAAAATCAAAAGAGGAAACAGCATATAAGGTATTTTCTACAGAAAATATTTTAAATATATTAAACGTAGAAAATGTCAAAAATGATATTATGGTCAATTTTGAAACAAGAGAAATAGTTAGTGTATCTGGAGAAAACTATGATGGAAAAAGATATTATACACAATATAAGCTTCCACATGGACAAACATTAACTGAAGGTACAGAATTTACTAGAAATATAGGAGAGTTTACAGTAAATTTATCTATAGATGGAATAAATTCAGAAATTGAGGTAAGTAACATAAGCATTACAAATGGAACATTAAGTTATCAAGAAAAAAATGGTACTTATTGGACTGTAATAACAAATTATACGCAGAAAAATGAAAGCTATAGAATTAATTTACTAAAATCAGGTAATTACATTTTTAGAGTGCAAGATAATAATTCACTAGAAAATAAAGTTGAAAAAGAAGTGAAAATTACATTAACAAATAAACCAAAAACAAATTTATCGTTGGTGCAGTCATATGATTATGGTCAAGGTTCTGAAAAGTGGGCATATGTTACAAAGGACAATAAGAATTATGTCTGGATTCCTAGATTTGTATATAACAATAATGAAGAAATAAAATATATTAAAGGAACTTCAAATGTAGCAACTGATGATACATACATAGATGATGAAAATTGGACTTTAGATAGCAAATTTAAAAATCAAGATAGTAAAAAAGCACTTACAGGTATATGGGTTGAGGTAACTAGCGTAAATCAAACTGGATTAGATATGAAAAATTTATTAAGTGATAGTACAAAAACATTTTTAGAAGAGGTAAATTAAAAAACAATTTTGAAAGGGGAAAGACATGAAGAAAAATAAATTAACATTAAGTATAATATTATTAATTTTTGTAGTTATTTTAGGAGGATTTTTATCATATGGATATTATCAAAAAGCTACATACAAATTGCAAAGACCTATAGTTTCTATGGAAATTAAAGATTATGGTACAATAAAAATTGAACTTTATCCAGACATGGCACCAAATACAGTTAAAAACTTTATAAAACTTATTAACGAAGAATATTATGTTGGAGCAACATTTAACAGAGTAGAAGATTCATTAATACAGGGGGGATATAAAATAGATGAAGAGACTGGAGAGGCAAAAGAGGAGGACTTAAGTATTAATGGAGAATTTTCACAAAATGGATATGATAATACATTAAAATTTGAAAGAGGAACTTTAGGTCTTGCAAGAAAAGATTATACTTATTATTCTTCTTTAGATTCTAGTCTTTTAGAAGAAGGATATAATTCAGGATATGGACAATTTTTTATTTTAGCGGACGATGTTAAAGAGTTTGATGGATATTATGCAGCATTTGGAAAAGTAATTGAAGGAATGGAAATTGTTGATAAAATAAAAGCATTAGAAACTGTTACTGAAACAGATGAAGAGACAGGAGAGAAAAACATAACAACAAATCCAGTAAATCCACCAATCATAGCAAATGTTTCAGTAGAAACATTCAATACAGAATATGGAGAGCCAGAAACACACGAATCATTTAACTTTAATATGTGGCTTATGAGTTATTACTATGGCGGAAATTTATTTAATCAATGAAATAAAATTTAGATAAAAAATGAAAAAATTTAAAATTACTATTGACAGATTTATTAAAATCTAGTATACTTATTTTCGTCACGAAAAATGGGCGCATAGCTCAGCTGGTAGAGCATCTGCCTTACAAGCAGGAGGTCATAGGTTCGAGCCCTATTGCGCCCACCATTTTTTTTGGCCCGGTAGTTCAGTTGGTTAGAACGCTAGCCTGTCACGCTAGAGGTCGTCGGTTCGAGCCCGATCCGGGTCGCCATTTTTAATAATAAGCCTAGATAGCTCAGTTGGTAGATTAGGGGGACTGAGAATCTTTGGTGCAATTTAATGGCTTCATAGCTCAGTTGGTAGAGCAGAGGACTGAAAATCTTTGGTGCAATTTAATGGTCTGATAGCTCAGTTGG
>CANRFS010000124.1 GCA_947629965.1 uncultured Clostridia bacterium | reverse complement strand
GCCGGAACAAATGTTATAAAAATAACAGGAGTAAAAAAACTAAAAGATGTAAGCTATAACATAATGCCAGATAGAATAGAAGCGGGAACATTTCTTTGTGCTGCAGCAATAACTTCGGGAAAAGTGCAATTAAATAATGTTATACCAGAACATATAGGACCAATAATAAATAAATTAGAAGAATGTGGATGCAAATTTGAACTTAATAAAAACAGTGTAACAATCGAAGCACCAAAAAAATTGAAATCAACAGATATAAAAACAATGCCATATCCAGGATTTCCAACAGATATGCAGTCAGTATTTACTAGTATGCTTTGTGTAAGCAGAGGTACATCAGTAATAGTAGAAAATATATTTGAAAATAGATATAAATATACAAACGAATTAAAAAGAATGGGAGCAAAAATTAATATAGAAGGAAAAATTGCTATTATAAAAGGAGTAAGAAAGTTAAATGGAGCAACAGTAGAAGCAACTGATCTGCGAGGTGGAGCAGCAGTTGTTATAGCAGGGCTCGTAGCAAAAGGCAAAACAAAAGTGGATAATATAGAATATATATTAAGAGGATACGAAAATCTAGATAAAAAATTAAACCAAATCGGTGCTAAAATTTATCTTTCTTAAATAAAAAAGAAGAATAAGAAATAACGAATAAGTGAATAGAAAAATTGCGTAAAAGCAATTTTTCTACAATCCTTATCCAGTATTCATTATAAAAATAGGGAAAAGATTCGTTCCCTTACAAAGGAGTATACCTATGAGAAAATCGAAAGGACAAACTATTGATTCTTTATATACAAACAATGAAGAATCAGATAAAAAAGTAAAAAGAAAATCCTCAAAAAATAAAAAAAGCAAAACACAAAAAGAACAAGATAATCAAAGAATAAATTTAGACAATGAAATAATTATAGGTTTAACTCCTAAAAAAGAAGAAATAAAAAAGGAAAAAAAGCAAAAAACAAAACAGAAAAAAGAATCTAAAAAGTCACCACAAAAAAACAATAAAAAAAATGGTAAAAATACTCGTACTAAAACAAAAAATAAAACAATAAATCCTAATAAAAAGAAAAAAATAAAAATTATAAAATGGATTACAATTATAATGTTATTTATACTAGCAGTAATATTATTTATGCTATCTAGTGTATTTAATATAAAACAAATAGTAGTTATAAATAACAGTAAAGTTCCAACAGAAGAGATTATTAATTTATCGCAATTATCAATAGATACAAATATGTTTAAAACATTAAATGGAACAATAAAAAATAATATTAAAGCTAATGCCTACATAGAAGATGTAAGTATAAAGAGAAATTTAAATGGAACAATAACACTTGATATAAAAGAAAGAATTCCAACATATATGTTAAAGCTAGAAAATACATATGTATATATAAATAATCAAGGATACATGTTAGAAATATCAGAAAATCCGTTAAAGTTACCAGTTATAAGCGGATATTCAACGCCAAGCGAAGAAATAAAAGCTGGAAACAGATTAATAGTTGATGATTTAAACAAATTAGATGATGTTATAAAAATAATAGAAGCATCAAAGAATACTCCATTAGCTAATTTAATAACAGAAATAGATATTTCAAATTCTACAGATTATAAATTAAAAATATCAAGTGAGAAAAAAACAATAAGTTTTGGAAACTTAACCAATATAAATATAAAATTACAAATGGCGGGTAAAGTATTAAGTTCTGAAAAAGGAAAAAAAGGAGAAATATATTTCCAAAACAATGCCAAAAAAGCAGTATTTAGAGAAGATGTTTAGAGGTGAGATAAATGAATAAAAACAAAATTGCTTTAATTATTCGGAATAGTTTGTATGATATTAACAATGGCTATATGTGTACAAATAAATACAATAGAAGCTGCAACAAAAACAGTAGGAAGTACACTAAAAGATAACAATGGGCTAAAAGACGAACTATTAAGTGTGCAAGGAAATTATGAAAATTTATATAAAGAATTAGAGCAAAAAAAACAAATACTAGAAAAAACTAGACAAACGGCCGCAAATAACAACGAAGGGGACACAAAAAATGATAATGAAATAAAAAATAATCAAGCGCTTTTAGGGTTAACAGAAGTTTCAGGACAAGGCTTAATAATAAGGCTAGACGAAAATAGAGAAGTAAATAGCAATGAAGTAATAAATATAAGTGGATATCTAGTACACGAAGAAGATTTATTATATATAGTAAATGAATTATTTAATGCAGAAGCAGATGCAATATCAATAAACGATCAAAGGATAGTGAATACTACTTCAATATTATGCGATGGTAATATAATAAGAATAAATGGAAAAATGGTAGGAGTACCAATAGAAATAAAAGCAATAGGTTATCCAGAAGCTCTAGAGCCTGCATTATCAAGACCAGGAGGATATTTGCAATTAATGGCAGATGAGGGAGTAGTAGTAACTGTAGAAAAAAGTGACAACATAACTATACCAAAATATGAAGGAATATACAGCTATGATTATTTAACAAGAGGTGATAATAATTGAAAAAGGGACAAATAACAATTACAATAACAATAGGTTTAGTATTTTTAATACTTACAGCTGTTATATTTGTGCAATTTAAAACTATTAATCAAACAGATATAATATCATTAGAAAATATGAGAGAAGATGAACTTAGAACAGAAATTAGCGGAGTTAAACAAAAAATAGAGGACTTAAAAAAAGAAATAGAAAATACTGATAATAAAATCGAGGAATATCAAAATGCTATTGATTCAAAAGAAGAAGCTTCTGCACTTTTAGTAACAGAGTTAGAACAACAAAATAACATTTTAGGCAAAAACAATGTAAAAGGGAACGGAGTAATTGTAACACTAACAGATACAAAAGAACAAAAAATTACAGCAGAAGATTTAAGAGAATTATTAAATGAATTAAAAGAAGCTGGAGCAGAAGCAATTTCTGTAAATGGACAAAGAATAGTATACAATTCATATATGGTAGACATAGGAGATGCGTTTATAAGAATAAATGGAGAAGAAATGATAGTATCTCCATACGAAGTAAAAGCAATAGGAAATCCTACTTATCTAGAAAGTGGATTATCGAAAAAACAATATGGATATATAGACACAAAACTCGAAGAAGGAAAAGATGTAAAACTAGAAAGAAAAGACAATATATTAATAAACAAATATACAGGAAACCTAAATTTTGAATACATAAAATGAGGGACA
>CANRFS010000123.1 GCA_947629965.1 uncultured Clostridia bacterium | reverse complement strand
TTTTCTTTTTTTGGACGGACTAGATTTGGTCTTTTTTTAAAAAAGACCAAATCTAGTCCGTCCAAAAAAAGAAAAAAGGAAAAAAGAAAACAAGGAGAAAGAAGGAAAAAATTATCTAAAGAATATTCTTTGCCACGCTTAATTTTATTATTAAGTCCATGTTATCATCTTTTGCGGCTTTGTTTTTTCTAATTTGTCCGCATTTTTGGCATTTATATATTATTACATATCCTTTTTTACTATTCATTTCTACGCCTATTGGTTCTAGTAATCCATGACATGATTCTGCTCTATCTCCTGGATTAATATCTACATGTTTTGAATATAGACAATGATTACAATGGTTTCTACATGAATATCCCAATTTTTCTACTTTCTTGCCACAATTTTCACATATAAATTCTTCATCTATTTCGTTAAAATTTTTCACAATTTTTACTCCTTTTAATATACCACAAGTAATAATTTATGCTTCAAATATACTGTTTCCAATAAACTCCCTTAAAAGAGAATTCATTGGTACTAAGTTAGATGGTATAGTTTTAAAATAACTAAGCATTGAGTATAACCTTTTTGCTTCTGAATACTCTGGAAGGTCTGCTCCTATTTCTTTTAGCAATGGCATTGCATAATCTTTTAATACGCTTAGTTCATAAATTAGTGATGAATTAAACATTACATCTGCTTCTTCTTGATATGCAAATATATTTTTATTTTCTCCCCTGTTTACTGATGGCCACATTTTGAGTGTATGCAAAGCGCTATATCCTCTAAATTGATTATCTCTTACAATTCTTCTTATTAATCTTGTATCTGTTGTAGAAATTCTATTATAATAGTCTACGTTAAGTACTGTTAATGCACTAATGTATATCTTAAATTTTTGTTCTGCTGGTATTAAAAATGTTAGCTTATCATTTAAGCAATGTATTCCTTCCATTATTAAAATTTCGTCCTCTGCTAATTTCATTGTATTGCCTCTATACTCTTTAGTTCCTTTATGAAAATTAAACGTTGGAGCTTTAATTTCTTCGCCTTTTAATAATTTTATTAAATCATTGTTTAAAAGTTCTCTATCAATAGCATCTATTGATTCAAAATCATATTCACCATTCTCATCTTTTGGAGTATTACTTCTTTCTACAAAGTAATTATCTACTGATATTGTTTTTGTTTTTAATCCATTTAATCTAAGTTCTAACTCTAATCTTTTTGCAAATGTAGTTTTTCCTGATGAAGAAGGTCCTGCAATTAGAATTACCTTTTTATTTTTATTATCTGAAATTATATCTGCTATTTTAGCTATTTTCTTTTCATGCAAAGCTTCATCCATTAAGATATAATCTTTAATGTTTCCATTTTTTATTATTTCGTTTAATTTATATAGTGTATTAACATTGAGTGTTTTATGAACATCTTCATATTCGTCAAGTGTTTCTAATAATTTAGGACATTGAATAAATTTTCTTAGTTCTTTAGGATTATTTCTGCTTGGATATCTTATTAAAAATCCATCATGATATTTTGATAATTCATATTTTTTTATATATCCTGTTGAAATAGGCATAACTCCATAAAAATAGTTGTAATAATCCTCGCAATAATAAAGTGTAACTTCTTTTTTTTGCTCAAGATCTAACTGTAGCTTTCCTTTTAAAGTTTTTTCTTTTGAATAAAATTCTTTAGCCTCTTCCTTTGTCATAACTTTTCTTTGTATAGGTATATTTTTTTCTATAATATCTTTTATTCTATCATCTACTTTTTTTATTACTTCATCAGTTATATCTAGTCCTTCTATCTCACATAGCATTGAATGATACAATTGATAATTTACTGTAAGTAATGCTTGTGGATAAATATCATGGAAAGCTTTTGCAACTATATATATAAGGCCCCTCTGAAATACTCTCATTCCATCTTTGTCTGTAATGTCAATTAATTCTATAGTTCCATCTGATGGAATTTTAAATTTTAATCCTTTTACTTCGTTATTGTACCTACATGCTATTATTGTATTATTACTTTTTGCTATCTCTTCTTTAAATAAATCCAAAACAGTTATATGGTTTTTAGCATCTATTACTATATTTTTATTCTTATATAATATTTGCATATATTCCCTCCCTTAATGCTCAAATCATTTTATACTATTTATAATTTTATTTTTTAAAATTATAAGAGGGCGCTGCAACGGTTACTTTTCTTTAATGTTTTTAACCGACAGCGCCCATATTACCTAAATTGACAATGCTTTTTTATCTTTTCCGTTTGCTTCTATTCTAAACATTTCGCTATCACCATTTTCGTTTTCATCTGTATAATAAATCCAATTGTCATGTATATTTATTTTTGTATAAGCATTTTTTACATCTGTTATTTTAGTTTCATTTTCTCCTTTTAGACTAACACTATATATTGCAAAATTACCGTTTTCATCTTGTTTTGTATAATATATTTTGTTCTCACTAAAATTTATACTTTCTAATTGTATTTTGCTATCTAGATTTGCAATTTTCTGTTTATTCTTTCCGTTTGATTCTATTTTATATAACTCGTAATAATCTTGAACTTTTTCTTCATTTTGATTTTCATAAATATAATATATATTATTGTTATTTACAAAGAATTGTCTTGCTGAATCATTATCAATTATAGTTCTCTCTTCTCCATTTGTATTTATTTTTGCTATTATATATTTCCTATTATTAACATATGAATAGTAAATCCATTTACCTTCAATTTCATAATTTTCAATTGATTCACTTAATAATATTTGTTTATCTTGTCCATTTGTTTTTACTTTATAAAGTTTAGATTCTTTAAAATAATATATCCAATTATCTATAACTGTAACTTTTGCAGTATCTACATCATGTTCTATTATTTCTTTATCTTGTCCATTTGCATTTATTCTTACAATGTTATTATTACCTGCTGTTTTATCTAAATAATATAAATACTTACCAGATTTATTTAAATAAAGTGCATAATCTGAGCTTATTTTTTCTATATTATTTCCTGAATTTATTTTATATATTCCGTCTGTGTTGCTATCTTTAAATCCTAAATAATATACCGAATTGTTCTTTTCTACAGCAAACCCTAAGTTATTTAAATTGCCACTTGTATTTCCTATTTCTGTTTTATTTACAGCTAATATTAAAATTATTGCACAAATAATTACAATTAGTGCTATTGATAAGATTATAGCTACATTTTTGTTCGTTTTAAAAAATGAAAAAATTGTATT
>CANRFS010000122.1 GCA_947629965.1 uncultured Clostridia bacterium | reverse complement strand
ATACCTAAAATTTATAATAAAAAAGGAAAAAGACTAAAAGTAGTCCGTCCAAAAAAAGAAAAAACAAATGAAGGAGAGGAAAACACGTATGAAAGAAAAAACAAAAATGTGCAAAAAAGTAGATGCCAAAGGTATAACCCTAATAGCATTAATAATCACAATAATAGTAATGCTAATACTAGTAGCAGTAACAATAAGTGTAGCATTAAATGGAGGCTTAATAAGTAAAGCACAAGAAGCAAAAACGAAAACAGAAGAAGCCCAAATACAAGAAAGAGATTTACTCACAGGAAGAATAAAAGTAGGAGACACATGGTATGACTCTTTGGATGAATATTTAAAAAATAACCCATCAGAAGATCAAAGTGATGGACCATCAAAATGGGGACAAGATGATGATGGAAATATAACATATGATGGAGCAGATTCGGGAATAAAGGTAGGAGACTATGTGGATTATGGAACATATGTAAAAGATAGCAGTGTAGGAGCAAATGAAATAGACGGATTATACAAAGATTTAAAAGAATATTCAGGATATACAGGAACCACATATGAAACAAGTTATCCAATAACAAAAGAAGATCTAAAATGGAGAGTATTAGATATAAAAGATGGACAAATACGATTAATAAGTGAAAAGCCAACAACATCAAAAGTATATTTAAAAGGTTATCAAGGCTATAACAATGCAGTCTATTTAATAGATGAAGTATGTAGTACATTATATACAACAGAAAAAGGAACGGCAAAGAATCTAAAAATAGAAGATATAGAAGAAAAAATGAATTTAGACGAATGGGATTATCATGATTATTCTAATTCTTATGTAAATACCAAAAAATATGGAGGAACGAAAGAGTTTACTGGAAGTGGTATTTATTATCCAGAAATATTTGCACAAGAGAAAAGAGCTTGGGTAGATAACGAGGAGGAAAAAGACCTAGCCGAAGATGATGGGTTAGATTTAAGCGAGCAAACAGGACCAATAAACCAAACTGCAGATAAGATAGCTAATAGTAAAATAAAGGTAACACAAACGTGTTGGATGAAACCTTTAGCCTACTATAACTGGAAAAATAGAACGTATGACTACTTATTTATAAATGATGAGAATGACGACGTATTACCTGATGTTTGGCTTTCTTCCCGTTGCGTTGACGTGCTTTATGACCAGGGCAGGTTTCGGAGTATTCTACCGCGACGACGCCGGGTGCATTTGGTCTGAGTACCTGTATACCACCGACCGGCATTGATGACCAGTTCTCGAGATTCCTGCACCCCGTTGTTACTCTAGTGGGGGAAGTTCAGATCACCGCAAACGAAGGAACCCTTGAATCACCACATAACTTGAAATAGAAACTGACAAAAGTTTATGTTGACAACAAATAGAAAGTTGTATAAGCTCTGTAAATGTGCAGATAAAATATACTTTTTTCCAAAATAAATATGTAGAAAAATAGCAGATTAAAATGTTATATTTTCTACATATTTTTATTATCCACAATGCAAAGAATTTTAATAGGAATATTACAAATATATAACAAAAAGCAAAGAATATTGACAGAAGGAAAAAGTTTTATCTTTCATTCAAGATTTTTTTATAAACAACAAAGTTTTAAAAATGAAAACTATGTAAATTAGTAAATAGATAAATTGGTCATAATCATTGCCAAAGGGAATACCTAAAATTTATAATAAAAAAGGAAAAAGACTAAAAGTAGTCCGTCCAAAAAAAGAAAAAACAAATGAAGGAGAATGAGGAACAGATGAAACAAGAATATTCTAACCATAGAGGCATAACACTAATAGCTCTAATAATCACAGTAATAGTAATGCTAATATTAGTTGGTGTAACGCTAAACTTGACATTAAATGGAGGGTTAATAGGCAAGGCAAATGAGGCAAAAACGAAAACAGAAGAAGCACAAAAAACAGAGGGAGAGATATTAACAGGAGGAATAAAAGTAGGAGATACATTGTACAATTCATTAGATGAATACTTAAATAGTTCATCAACAACAGATGAAGAAGACGAAAAACCAAAAAGTATAACTTTGGATAAAAAAGCAGTAACATTAGGACAAGGAGAAAAAGCAACAATAGTAGCAACATTAGAAAACTCAGATGAAGTGGTGCAATGGGAAAGTGGTAACACTTCATTTGCGACAGTAACTCCAATTGATAATAATTCGGCTGAAATTAATTATGTTGGGGATGGCTTCTGTGTAGTTAATGCTAAGACCTCTTTTGGTTCTGCGAGATGCGAGGTATATTGTGGAGATACTGAGATCTCTTTTAGATCCGTAGTTAGGACGACAGGAAAACTTACTACTCGGGTTCAATTTCAGGGATCTGCGCGCGATTGTGAGCGACGATGGGAGACTATTGACTGGTGTTTATGTTAAGTTTAGTGTTACTGGAGCTGACCTTGCAAAGAGTAAAGCTCCGGAATTAGTTAAGGAAGGTAGTTATTGGGTATATAGAAAAGAAATACCTGTTGAGGAATACGATACGCTTTTTACTTATAAGTTGAGCAATGGCAGTGATTGGACAGTAATGTTTAATTGCTTACAGTGGATCGAGGCTGCCGATAATAATCCTAGTGTAGCAGGATCTGAGTATGGAGCATTTGTAGCCCACGAGAGTAAACTTGCTTATGAGGAATATTTAAGTAGTCTTGATGAATAAAAGTATATGGATTCCTTGAATTTGCTGTTTTATTTCCTATGATACCCATTGACAAAATGGGTATTTTTGTAATATATTATATAGCAATAAAAATGAAATGTGAGTGATTATAATGAGATTAAGCAAAGATTTCTTTTATACAATAAAAGAAAACATATCAGACGAAGATTCAATTAGTGGAAAACTTTTAGTAAAAAGTGGAATGATTAAAAAAATAAGTAATGGAATATATGCAAAAATGCCGTTAGGAGAAAAAGCACTAAAAAACGTAGAAAGCATTATACGTAAAAATATGGATGAAGCAGGCGCAAACGAGCTTTCTATGCCTACTTTATTACCTATGGACATTTTTGAAAAATCAGGAAGAAAAGAAACTTTTGGTCCAAGTATGTTTAAACTAAATGATAGATATTCAAGAGAATATGCTTTAGGTCCAACACATGAAGAATTATTTGTTTTGGCAGCAATGAACAAAGTAAAATCATATAGAGATTTACCTTTTACAATTTATCAAATAGGTACTAAATATAGAGATGAAATGAGACCTAGATTGGGCTTAATTAGAATTAGAGAATTTACTATGAAAGATTCATATAGCTTTGATAAAGACTATGAAGGATTAGA
>CANRFS010000121.1 GCA_947629965.1 uncultured Clostridia bacterium | reverse complement strand
TTCTAAAGCATAAGTATCTGGAAAAAGATATCCTTCTAATGAATAATATATATTTTCATCTTTTATTTCATCTGTTACAAACCAATATTTTTCTATAATTGAATTGATATATTCTTCATCTTCTAATAAATCATACACATCTTGCTCAGTATTATTTGTAATTTTTGCTATTTCCTTTGCAAGCCATCTCATATTTTTGCCTTCTATGTACGTTATATGTAATTGATTTGGATCGTGCATAACCCCTGTTTTTAGCATTTCAGTTATTTCTTTTAAATTCATATTTTGTTTTAAATAATAAGTTCCTGCTTTAAAATCTGATACATGATTCATTTTTACATATAACTTAAATGCTGTTTTACTTTTAATTATTTTATTATCTTTTAAAATCTCTGCAATTTTACCTGCGCCACTTCCAAGTGGTATTGTAACCTCAATTTCCTCATCACTTTTTTTATTTGCTGGTGATATTGATACAAAATACCATATTACTCCACTACATAAAACTAATAATATAACTGCTACTATACTTATTAAAACTAATTTTTTCATTTACTCTCCCCTATTCTACTATATAATCTACAACATTAATATAATCTTGCTCTTCAATATTTTGATTTAGCAAAACACATGTATTTATTCCCACTTCTCTTAATTTTGGTGCAAGTTCTATCATAAATCTTATCATACTATCATTATTTTGTATATTAGAAAAATCTATGCTAATTCCATTTACATTTTGTTCTATTGACTTTTTCACTATTAAATCTATCAGATTTGTTCTCAACTTATAGTCTTGTAAAATTTCATTTGTTTGATCCTTTAATTTTTCATTACTTACAGAAGCCCATATTTTACTATTTGACTCTTCAGTATTGTTTCTTTCGGAAACTTCAATATCATCACTTGTTACACTAAATAGATTTTCTAATATTACTCTTTTTGTTTCTGTATTATCTGTTATTTCAAAACTTTTACTATAATAACTGTCTCTATTTATTTTTACAGCAAGACCTCTTTCTCTCATATCCTGCCTTACTATGTACTCATCTCCAAGTTTATTTGCTTTTATATATCCTACTATTCCGCTTAAGGTTCTTATTTGTCTCCACCCTTTACTCGTAGTGTAAAAGCAATTAACTATTTCGCCCTGTTTTAATTCCCCTACACTTTTTGATAATCCTCTTGCTTTATATTTTATCTTTGTGTCTTTTATTGCCATTGCTTTTATCATACCTCTATTTAATCTATCTATTACCACTCTATTTGTAGCTGCTATGTAATCAACTTTTATATTATACACAATTGACATATCTGAAATTGGTAAGTAAATATTCTCGCCTATTCTAATTATTGAATCTAATAATGCAATATTAGAACTATTAATAATCATCTTTTTTTCATTGATAACAATATTTGCCACTTTAGTATCTGATGTTGTTATAATTTGATTATATTCCGAATCGTAATAAATGGTTGGATCAAATAAATTTCTTATATCTTCTTCAGATAAATATATTGTTCCATTTTCATTAACATATATTTCATGTTTTAAATCTTCGGTTTTATTTTCTTCATCAATTATTAAGTTTATAGCATCCTTATATTTATCTCTTTTATACCCGTGGAGCTATATTTATTATAAAAGCAACTACTAATAGAGATACTATGCCTATAATTATATTTCTCATGAATTTTAATTTATTAATTTTTCTTCGTTTCATTATTATTTTACTCCTTAATTGTTACGCTTTTAACTAGTATATCATAAAAATCTTATATAAAACATACTTAAATATATTTTTTTATTTTTTATTTTGAAATATTGATATTTTTATATGTATATGGTAATATTAATAATACGCGTTTTTAATTTATATTGATAGAAAGAAGTGAAAAATATGGATTTTAAGCAATGGCAAAATTTTAAAATAGGAAAATGGACAAAAGATATCGACGTAAGGGATTTTATTCAAAATAATTACACACCTTATGAAGGTGATGATAGCTTTTTAGCTAATGCAACAGATAGAACAAAGCAATTATGGAATGAAGTTTTAAAGCTTTATGAAGAAGAACGTAAAAATAATGGAATGCTTGATGCAGATACAAAAACTCCTTCTTCAATAAATGCTTATGAAGCTGGATATATAGATAAAACTTTAGAGCAAATAGTAGGTTTTCAAACAGACGCTCCTTTAAAAAGAGCTATAATGCCTGCAGGTGGTATTAGAATTGTTGAAAAGTCTGCTGAAAGCTATGGTTTAGAAGTAGACCCACAAATTAGATATGTTTATCATAATTTAAGAAAAACTCATAATGACGGAGTTTTTAGTGTTTATACACCAGATATTAGAGCTGCTAGAAGTTCTCATTTAATTACAGGTCTTCCTGATGGATATGGTCGTGGAAGAATTATTGGTGATTATAGAAGAGTTGCTTTATATGGTGTAAATGCTTTAATTGAAGAAAAGAAAGAAGAATTAGATGTTCTTAATGTTGACGAATTTACTGACGAAATAATTCGTCAACGTGAAGAAATATCTGACCAAATAAAAGCTTTAAATGACTTAATAGAAATGGCTAAAAAATATGGCTTTGATATTTCAGTTCCCGCAAAAGATGCCAAAGAAGCTGTGCAATGGCTTTATTTCGGATATTTAGGAGCAATAAAAGATCAAAATGGTGCTGCAATGAGTCTTGGTAGAACTTCTACATTTTTGGATATATATTTTGAAAGAGATTTAAAATCAGGCTTAATTACAGAAGAAGAAGCTCAAGAAATAATGGACCATTTTGTTATGAAACTAAGAATGGTTAGATTTTTAAGGGCTCCTGAATATAATGCTTTATTTAGTGGAGATCCTGTATGGGTAACAGAAAGTATTGGTGGAATGGGAATTGACGGTAGAACTTTGGTTACTAAAAATTCTTTTAGAATGCTTCATACTTTAACAACACTTGGCCCTGCTCCAGAACCAAATTTAACAGTTTTATGGTCTACAAGACTTCCAGAAGGTTTTAAAAGATTTACAACTAAACTTTCTATTAAAACGTCTTCTATTCAATATGAAAATGATGATTTAATGAGAGTAAATTTAGGAGATGATTACGGAATAGCTTGTTGTGTATCTGCTATGAGAATTGGTAAGCAAATGCAATTTTTTGGGGCAAGAGCAAATCTTGCAAAGGCACTACTTTATGCTATTAATGGTGGTAGAGATGAACTTTCTGGAAAACAAGTAGCTCCAAAATTTGAAAGTATTACTTCTGAATATTTAGATTATGACGAAGTTATGGAAAAATTTGATTTCATGATGGAATATGTTGCAAAAATATATATTAAAGCATTAAATGCAATTCATTACATGCATGACAAATATTCTTATGAGGCTCTAGAAATGGCTCTTC
>CANRFS010000120.1 GCA_947629965.1 uncultured Clostridia bacterium | reverse complement strand
ATTATTAATTGATAAAGATGTTCCAGATTATAAAGTAAATGATATGCTAAATGAAATAGAAAATTTAGATGGTATTGAATGGACTTTGGGATATTCAAAAGTAGCAGATTTAGGAATTCCAAAAGATGCTATACCAGATGAGATAAAAGAAATTTTCCAAAGTGATAAATATCAAATGATTATAATAAATTCAAAATATGAAATGGCAACAGACGAGTTAAATGAACAAGTAACAAAAATAAATGAAATTATAAAGAAATATGATGATAAGGCTATTCTTGCAGGTGAAGGACCTCTAATGAAAGACCTAGTAGAGATTAGTGATCATGATTTTAACAGCGTAAATACAGTATCAATAGGAATTATATTTGTAATCATGATAATTGTTTTAAAATCAATATCATTACCTGTTATATTAATTGCAGTAATTGAGTTTGCTATATTTATTAATATGGGAATACCTTATTACACAGGTACTGTACTTCCATTCATTGCATCAATTGTAATAGGAACAATACAATTAGGAGCTACAATTGACTATGCAATATTAATCACAAATAAATATATAACTGAAAGAAAAAACGGAAAGGACAAGAAAAGTGCTATTACCGAAGCTCTTGGAACATCTATAAGTTCTATTGCTGTAAGTGGACTATGTTTCTTTGGAGCAACATTTGGAGTAGGTATGTACTCAAAAATAGAAATGATAGGTTCTTTATGCACTTTAATGTCAAGAGGAGCGATTGTTAGTATGATTTGTGTTATAGCTATATTGCCATCGTTCTTAATGATTTTTGATAAACTAATTTGTAAAACAACAATAGTAATGAAAGTAAAAAATTAAATAGAAAGGATTTGATTTAAGATGAGTAAAAAGATGATTACAAAAATAACTTCAAGTATTGTATTATTATGCACAATGTTTACATATACAGTACCAGTATTAGCTTTTACAAAAGATGAAACAGTTTATTCTAAAATAAATTCAAATGGAGAAACTTATAGTACAATAGTAAATGACCATATAAAAAATGTTGGACAGGAGCAATTAATCAATGACATTTCTGATTTATTAAATATAAAAAATGTAAATGGAGATGAAGAATTTTCACAAAATGGAAATGAGTTAGTTTGGAGTGCAAACGGAAGTGATATATATTATCAAGGAGAATCACAAAAAGAATTACCAATAGAATGTAATCTAAAATATGAGTTAGAAGGAGAAGAAATTACTGCTGAAAATTTAGCAGGAAAAAGTGGAAAAGTAAAAATAACAATAGAGTATGTTAATAAAGATGAACATATAGTTAATGTAAATGGGAAAAATGAAAAATTATATACACCATTTGTAGTAATTTGTGGGACAATTCTAGATAATGAAATTCACAAAAATATAGAAATAACAAATGGAAAATTAATTGACAATGGAAATAAAACAGTAGTGATTGGAATGAGTTTGCCAGGTATGCAAGAAAGTTTAAATATCTCAAAGGACAAAATAGACATTCCAAATACAGTAGAAATAACAATGGATGTTACTGACTTTGAATTAAATAACATAGTAACATATGTAACACCAAAAGTGTTGGAAGAAAGTGATTTAGAGATATTTGACAAAATATATGAAATCTATGGTAAAGTAAATACATTACAAAGTTCAAGTAAGCAATTAGTTGATGGAGCAAGCACATTAAAAGATGGAGCAAATACATATAATGAAAAATCACAAGAATTCAATAATGCTATGAAGCAAATTTCAAATGGTGTAAAATCTGCTAATCAAAGTTATTCTCAAATTGATGATGGTATTAGTTCATTAAGTCAGGGAAGTTCAGATTTAAAATCAGGTGCAGAAAAATTAAACTCCGGAATTAATGAATTAAATTCTCAACTAACTAATCTACCTGAAAGTGTAGGAGCATTATATGAAGGAAGTTTACAAATATTAGATGGATTAAATACTGATAAATCTACAGGAAAAATTGGCTTAGTAGATGGAGTAAATAGTATAATTTCTTCACTAAAAACAACAACAGCAGGTCTGGAAGAAGCATTAGAAAAATCAATAAATGGAAGTGATAGTACAATAACTATTTTAAAGGCAAACAATTTAACTTTAAATGCAACATTAAAAATATTAGAACAAAATGAGGAAGAAAATTCATCAGAAATAGAAGAAATAACAAAACAAATAGAAACAAATAATAAACTAATTGAAACATATGAAGCACAAAAAGAAGAAGCAGAAGGTAAATTAGCTATAATAAAACAAAAATCAAAATTAAGTGAAAGTTCTTTAGAAAGTGTTCAAAAAGGAATTACGACTATCCAAGATGCAATTAAAGAAATAGTAGGAGGTTTGGGAAAACTAAATACTGCTTCTAAAAAATTGCCAAGTGCATTATCACAATTATCGAACGGATCTAAATCTTTAGCAGAAGGTACTAAAACTTTATCAGTAGGTGCTTCAACTTTAAGTATAGGTTCTAAAGATATGAAACAAGGATTAAATAAATTAGATACTGGTGGAACAAAATTAGGAACAGCAAGTAACCAATTAACAGATGGTGCAAATACTTTGGCAGAAGGTGTAACTACATTAGCGGAAGGCATTACTAAATTTGATAAAGAAGGAATAGAAACAATTTGCAATTATATAAATGGTGATTTAAAAGATGTTACAGCAAGAATAGAGAAATTACAAGAATTATCAGAAGAATATAATAACTTTACAATGCTAAATGATAGTAATCTAGGTAACGTTAAATTTATTATGATAATGGATAGTATAAAAAAATCAGAGGAAAATAAGCAAGAAGTTATCGTTGAAGAAGACAAAAAAAAAAATAATTAATAATTTGCTAATTAAAAATATATGAAGCATAAATATAGGAGTGGATATAAAATACCTCCTTTTGTTAAAATTCACTCCTATCTATATCCTGTGAGGTGAAAAATGTTTAATATTTTAATTGTAGAAGATGATAAAAATTTAAGAAAATTAATTGTAACATGCTTAAAAAAGAATAACTATAACACTTATGAAGCATTTAATGGAAATGAAGCACTAGAAGTGCTAGATCAAAATTATGTTGATTTAATAATAAGTGATGTTATGATGCCAGAAATGGATGGGTTTCAGTTAATAAAAGAATTGAGAGATTGTAAATATAAGACTCCTATTTTATTAATTACAGCCAAGAGCGATATAAAAGACAAAAAACAAGGCTTTCTATTAGGGGCAGATGACTATATGGTAAAACCAATAAATATAGAAGAATTACTTTTAAGAGTACAGGTGCTGTTAAGAAGAAGTCAAAGTGCAAATGAAAGAAAAATAAGGGCAGGAGATTTAATTCTGGACTATGACCAATTAAGTGTTACTAAAAAAGAAAAAGTATATTTTCTAGCACAAAAAGAATTTCTACTATTATATAAATTGCTAAGTACACCTGATACAATTTTTAC
>CANRFS010000119.1 GCA_947629965.1 uncultured Clostridia bacterium | reverse complement strand
ATTGTATTATAAATTTTTAATGTTCTATTCCTTCTGAATCTCTTGATATTTCTTTACTTCGATCGCCGGCCATGTGTTTTTTCTTTTCTTCATAATCTATAATACAATTGTTTTTAATATATTCATATAATGGAATATCTGTACTATTTTCTATTTCATCTAGCTTTTCTGAATCAACAGCAATTTCTGATAAATACCCTTTTTCATCCATTACAGCATTTGTTTTATTTGTTTCCTTTAAAAAATTAGTTCTATCTTCTTTGGAAAAATTAGCTACTATTCCCTTTGGAATTATCATCATATTTAAAAGTGCTCTTGATGTTCTTCCATTTGAATTTGGAAATGGATGTATTCGTATAAATCTATATTGCAAAGCTACAGCTCTTTTTAAATATTCCTCTTTGCTCATATTATTACCATTTTGTACTAAATCATATATATCATTTGAAAGTCTTCCCATTGCATATTTTATAAAATTCTTGTTTAACAAATCTACTTCTTTTCCAGTTATTCCTACATTTACCGTTCTATATCCATCATTTCCTATAAAATTTTTATCATTTAGAGATGTACTATCTATTTCTTTTATTTTATCTTCAATTTGCTTAGGTGTTAATTTTGTTATATCTGTTGAGTATGCAACAAGTTGTGCTTCTACATCTGAATATATTTGTGAAATATCCTTAGATATCTTATTTAAATCAGGCAATAAATTCATCATGTCTCCTACTTCTGCTGAAACTGCCATAAAAAGGTTATTTAAGCCATTTTTACTTTTTTGTTCTTCTAGAGATACTAAATTACTTCCTTCATTCATAGATTTAATTATTTCTTTCTCAAATCTTTCGTCATACATATAGTCTAAATTATATTGAACTGTATTTTTTATAATTTCATCGCTATATTGGGTATTTTCTTTTAATATCTTTGTATATAATTTTGCTAAACTATCTTTATTTTCTCTTCCATGTAATAATTTTTCTTTAAAAACAGAAAATCTATTTTGTTTAGGTAATTCTTTTATTTTTTTTAATACTAATTGCCTTGCAAATCCATTATATATTTTTTCATTTATTTGCTCTAGTACAGATGGTTCTAATGTATGAATATTTATTATTGAATTGCCTGTAGTAGCTTTTGTTTTAAGACTTCCGTCTTCCGCTTCTTCAATCCCCTTATAAATAGCTATGTCTGAATTTACTCCTATAATACGATTATTATACATATTAACTATCTTGCTCATTACATCTTTTGGAATATATGAACCGTTTATTATTAATTGTCTTACTATTGAATCGATATTGTCTCTTACAATATCACTTTCATACCTTTTATTTCCATTTTCTGTTATAACTGTAGACTTACATTCATTTGATATAATTGCTATAAGCTCTTCTGTTATATCATCTAAACCAAAATCTGGGCTTTGTTTATAATTAGTTCTTCTTAACTTTTTTAAAGCTATTCTAGCTTTTTCTACTATCATCATTTGCACCTTTCTTAATTATTAACATATGATTATCCTGTCCTATTACACCTTTTATAATATTATCCTATCTCATATTTTTATCTAAAAATTCAAGTATTGTATTCATAACCTCTGTATCTTCTTCTGTCATTTTTTTATAATCTATATTATCATATATTTTACTTGCTTCTTCATCTGGAATTTTTCCTTTATATTTTTTACTTAATTCTGAAAGTTTTCCAAAAGTATTATTTAAATATTTTTCTGATTCTTTTGTTTGATATACATTATGAAATCTATTCTCGTAAATTATTTTCTTTATATTATCTTTTTTTCCTAATAGTTTTTCATTTGATACTAGACTATTTTCTAGTGAAACAGTAATATCTGATTTCCCATGTAATAAAAGTACTGGCACTTCTGTATTTTTTAGTATTTCTACCGTGTTTTTTACTCCATTTACTCCAAATGTTAAAAAATTTACAATTGTTATAAATGGTCTTAAAAAATTAAAATTAATATTTGTTTCATTTTTTGCAGAATCACAAATAATCCTTGAACAATTATTAAATCCTGACATTGCAACAACTGCTTTTATATCACTTCTAAACTGTAGCACTTGGCATACTGCATATGCTCCCCAAGAATGTCCCACTAGCCCAATAGCATATTTTTTTAAATCTTCATTTGTTTTTACAAAGTCTAAAGCATATTTTAAGTCGATCACAGCTTGAAAAAATCCTTTTAAACTTTTGCCTTCTGAATTACAAGTTCCTGTATTATCATAACCTAGAACAATAAATCCCGCTTTTGCTAGTGTATTTATTTCTGTTGTGTAACTTAAATGTCCACCACCCATTCCATGAACAAATACTATAAGCCCTTTATATCCTTTTATTTCATTATGTGTATATATATTTCCTTTTAATATTTGTCCCTTATTTGATTTGAATTCAATAGGTTTTGCAGTTAATTCTTCGAAATCATTTGCTGTATAATATTTTAATTTTGGATTTCCTTCACATCTTTTTCCAAATACTGTATTTAAAATTAATTTTGCAATTCCTATTAATAATAAAAATAATATAATTACTAAACATAAAAACCACATTTGAATCTAACTCCTTACTTATTTTATTATTTTATCATATAGATAAATTAATAGCAAACAAAAATTTATTAGAGGACATTCTCATAATTATTTTATAGTTCATATGATAATGAAAAAGGAGTATTTATATATGAATTGTAATTTAAATGAAAACGCTAAAATGTATTTACAAAAATTTGATCAAATTCTATGTACTATGGCTTGCAGAATGCTTTCAAAAATTCCAACTAGAAGTATTACATTAGATTTTATTGAATGTATGATTCCTCATCATCAAGCAGCTATATATATGTGTGAAAATTTATTAAAATTTACATCATATAGACCTTTACAAGAAATTGCACATGGTATTATTAGAATGCAAACAAGAGGAATTTCGCAAATGCGTGAAATTGCATCAACTACTAAATGTTTAAATAATACATATCAAGATGTAAATATGTATTTTAGTAAATATAGGGAAATTACTGAAAATATGGTTTATAGGATGAGGTCTGCTCCAAGATGTAATAATATAAATTTAAATTTTACTAATGAGATGATTCCACATCATGAAGGTGCAATACAAATGTGTAATAATTTGCTTAAATATCCTATTGATAAAAGATTAGAAGCGGTTGCAAAAAATATAATTTCCGAACAGTCAAGAGGTGTAAGACAACTTAAGCAAATACAAAATAGTATAGAACAAAACGGTATGTAACAGTTTTATTCTATACTATAAATTTATAATTGACCTTCACTCTGCGAGTTATTTTTGCCTATATCTCTATTTAATTTGTTCTATTTGTTAGTTTAATTCTTTTTCAAAGATAGCACCGAGCAGCATTCCACATGGCTCGTTCACTTTCTGTAGATAGTTTTCGCTTACCTCGTATGATGACTGTTGATTTTTATTG
>CANRFS010000118.1 GCA_947629965.1 uncultured Clostridia bacterium | reverse complement strand
ACCATATATGTTAATAATAGGAGATAAAGAAGTAGAAGCAAATGCAGCAAGCGTACGTTCAAGAAAAGATGGAGACATCGGACAAATGAGCACGCAAGACTTTATAAATAAAATAAAAGAAGAAGAAAGAACTTTTGCAAAATAGTGGCAAAAAAGGGGACAGACCCCTTTTTTGCCGATTCCTTTTTTGCCAAGTTCTTTTAAAAATTAAAAATTTAATTGTAGAAATTAAAACAATATGATATACTTTGCTTAAACAAAAGAAATTAAATTAGGAGGATTAGTTTATTTTGGAAACTAATGATAACATTTCTTACAAATTTGATTATATAGGTTTAGATTTAGATAATATTCCAAAAGTAATTAAGGAATTTAAACCATTAGATTATAGACCTTCAAAATATGATGACGAACATACATACAAAGTATATAAATATGTAAATGTAAATGATATTCAAATATTACTTACTCCAACAAATAGATTATCTGATATTTCGGAAAAATATCGGAAAAGCAGTTCCTCTTTACGAATATTTAGTGCCAGATTCTAAAGAAAATATTGAAAGACATACAAAATTTTTATCTATGGTATCTAAAATCAATATAGACGAGATTGAAGAAATAGACAATGAGCAAAAACTATTAAACACAAACATTCCTTTTAAAGTTAAATATCAAAGGGATTATTTGTGGCAAATATATTATTCTGAATATACAAATAAATATTTTATGCTTGTTACAACAGAAGATTTAGATTATTCTGCATTTTTTTATTTACTAAAAAAACAATTGCAAAATGTAAAAAAAAGAAAAAAAGATAAAATATTTGTACCAATTAGTTATACTGATTACAGTAGAGAATATTTGACTAAAGCAGAAATTTCAGATATAGAAAATTACTTATGGCTTTTTACAAAAGAATGGCCATTAGTATATGATGTATATGATAAAGAAAATAATTTAAGTATACAAATAGTAGGTAAATCATGTATTTATGATGATATTAAAAGCGATTATAAGATAGAATTATCAAATGAAGAAGAGGCTACCAAATTTTATAAGGTATTAAAAGCTTTATTTATAATGAAAACCGAAGTTCCTCATCATTATGATATTAAATTATATATTACAGATAAAGGTAGTTTAGAATTTAAATTAAATGATAAAAAAGTAATATACGAAATTTTATCAAGTTTAGTAAAAGAGGAATATATAAAAGCAGAAGAAATAAAAATTAATTTACTAGATGAAAAGGCAAAAAAAGAAAAAGAATTAGATAGGCTACAAAAAAAATCTAGTAAGTTAGAAAAAGATTATTTAGAAAAAGAAAAGCAAATAACTACATTTTTAGAGTGTAAAAGAACATTTTTTGGAAGAGTTAAATACTTTTTTAAATATAAAAAAGTTAATTTAGTAAAAGAAACAGTTAGTAAGGAAAAAGAGCAAGATGTTAAATTAGTAAGAGTAAATAAATATGCAGAAGTTAAAAGCAATTATACTTTAGAGGAACTTATAGAACTATATAAACAGATAGATAAAGAAGAAACAAAAGTAACAAACTTAAAATTAGATATAGAAGCAATTAAGCAAAAAATAAAAAATTTAGAATTAAAAGTAAAAAATGCAATGCTTTATATAGAAGAAATAGACAAACACAAAAAAAGTATATTTGAATTTTGGAGATTTACAAACAAAGATAAATCATCAGAACTACCTGCTGGAAATATAGTAGAAAAGAAACAAGAAAAAATCAAAAAAACTTTTGACTATATGTTTGACTTTGAAGATTTATCTATAAAACTAGACACCATGCAAAGAGAACTATTAACAAACGAAGAACTAGAGAGTATTTATTTAACATCAACCTTTATACTAGAAGATATTAATAAAGTTCTAAATGAAGAAAAAATTACAGAAAAAGATATAAAAAAAATAAAAGAAAAAGCAAAAGAATCAAACTCTCTGTTAGAAAAAGAAAACTTTGATATATTTGGTGGTATGGCATATGATAATAAAATAAAAGTATTAGCAAATAAAAAACATAGAGAAGTTGAAAGAGAAGTATTTAGAGTTTTAGATATAAATAAAAATACAACAGCAGAAGATTATAAAGAAATGATAAATAAGGTTATTAATAATTTAAAATCTGCTTTTAATAAAATAAAATTATCTTTGGATTTATCAGTATATAGAGCAGATACAGAAGAATTAAATACAAATAATTTTAACGTATTTAATTTTGAAGGAAAAAATGCAGTATCAAACATATTAGAAAAAGATATAAATTCATTTAATCTGTATAAAATAAACTTAAAAGAAAATACTCCAATATTAGCATTTACAAATATAGTATATTTTGAAAATAATAATCAAACCTTGCCACTTGGGATGAATGTTACAGAAGGCATTTTACTAAATAATAAAGTAATGAATTTAGAATTAAAAGCAAAACAAGAAATAAAAATGGTAACATATAAAAATCCAGAAGATGAATTATCCGATATAGAAATAAAAACAATTAATGTAGAAGAATACGAAATATAAATTGTAATTTGTTTAAATGTTTTTAAGTTAATTTAATTCGTAAAATAGTTTAAATATAATTTTTGAAATAGGAGCTTCGAATCCAAAATTATTATGAAATAATAATTTTGGTGAAGAAGGACGTCTTGAAAAAATTATATTAAACTATTTTACAGTAATAAATTAAACAAATTACAATTTTTATAACTAATTTTTTAAATTATAATTCAATACTTGTAAAAAATGAGGATATATTGTATAATACAAAATACATGCCGATGTGGCGGAACTGGCAGACGCACTAGACTCAAAATCTAGCGGGAAACCATGTGGGTTCGAGTCCCACCATCGGTACCATATGATTTATCAATAATAAAAATCGTGTAATATGCTTATATAGCTACTTACACGATTTTTTGCTTTATCCAAATTTTTACAAAAAATAATTAACAAAAAGACAAAAAGTACTTGACTTTTACAAACAATTGTTTTATAATAGTGCCATAATAACAAAAAATAAAATATTTTGAAAAGGAGATGTTAGTATTGAAAGAATTAGAAAAAAATAATAAAACATTGGAAGATATCAAACATATTGACGAAAATGGAGTTGAATTTTGGTATGCTAGAGAGTTGCAAACTGTTTTAGATTATAAAGAGTGGAGGAAGTTTAATGGTGTAATTGAAAAAGCAAAGGCAGCCTGTCAAAATAGCGGTATAAGTGCATTTGAGCATTTTGTCGGAGCCGACAAAATGGTTCAAATTGGTTCAGGAGCTTATAGAGAACAAATTGATTACAAATTAACACGTTATGCATGTTATTTAATAGCACAAAATGGAGATAGTAGAAAAAAAGTAATTGCTCTTGCACAAACGTATTTTGCAGTTCAAACTAGAAAGCAAGAAATTAGTGAAAAAGAATACAGTATGCTAACAGAAGATGAAAAAAGATTTTATCAAAGAGATTTAACAAGAA
>CANRFS010000117.1 GCA_947629965.1 uncultured Clostridia bacterium | reverse complement strand
GGAGCTTCCAGGCAGAATTGAACTGCCGACCTACGGGTTACGAATCCGTTGCTCTACCAACTGAGCTATGGAAGCACGTGCTTTACTAATTTAGTATACTATAAATGCTCTTTATTTGCAATAATAAAAGACTAATATGTTGTATTAGCCTTTGTTCATTATTTCTTATTTATAAATTCTATAAAATCATTTATATTTATTTCTAATTGCTTTAGTATCGCTTGAAACATTGCTGGATATAAATCTTCATTGTTATGTATTGCTATAATGCTTACTTTTCCATTTTTATTATTTTTAATTTTATGATGTGAACCTCTTATTGATATTTCTGTGCAATTAAATTTTGTAATATACTTAAAAAAGTCTTTAGCTTTTATAATGGGTATTTTAGGCATAAGATAGAACTATATCTATATTTTCTGAACTGACTGTCTCTTCATTTTCTTTCAATTTTATTATAATTGCTTCTTTCATTAATTTTTTAACTTCTTCTATTGTCTTAGCTTGTGCAAAGCAACCTTTCAAATTACGACATTCAGCCCAATATCCTTTTGGATTTTCTTCTTTGTGTATAATAATAGTATAAGAATTATTCATTTTGCTTTCTCCTTTTATATTATTATAGAACTTTTCTTTTAATTTATTCATTTTATTTTTTAAATTAATTCTTATATTCATTATTATCACTTCCCTCTCTTTAAGTATATACGCATCTTTATTTAATTATAGCACACTTACATTTTAATATCAAACTATTGGCTATATTAATCATATATCTGTTTGCTGTATGTGTCAATTAAAATCGTCCGACAAAAATTTACAAAAAATTTAAGTAGATACAAAATTTAATGTATCTACTAAATTTTTTTAAAAATGTTTTCCACTTTTTTGCTTATCTATAGTATTTTCATCTATATTTGTTGTTCCTGTAAAATTGGTACTTTCATGTATTTCTTCTATTATATTAGCATTTTTTATATCTCCTGCTTTTTTTACTTTTGCTATTACATCTTTATACTTTTTATAATCTACAACTATATATACTGATAATCCTAATAATGCTACATTACATGCTACAAGCGATCCTACGATAACCTTTTCTTCGTTTTGTTTAAACCATGTTTTTATTGTACCCATAAGTCCACCAAACCAATTTGATATTTTTGCCATTAAAGTAGGTTCTTCTAATTTATTAACTTTTATTGTATATGTAATTATTTCTTCTTTTGGCGCTTCTTCTTTTTGTTGTTCTGAATTTTGTGCTTCTATTTTTGCTGTTATTGTTATTGTATTTTCACCAATTTGCAAATTCTCTGCTCCTTGTATATCTACTGTTGCACCAGCAATATTAGTAATTGCTTCTATTGATAAATTTTCTACCCAATATTCTAGATCTTGTAATGTGTACTCTAATGTTGTAGGTGAAAATTCTGGATTAACTGGAATTTCTATTAATTCGCCTTCTTGATTTGTATATTTTACTACTAAAGATTTTAATGAAAGAGGAACTCTTGCTCTTGTTACTTTTATTATATATCTTGAAGTGCTTCCATCTTCAGCTGTAACATTTACAGTTACTACATTTTCTCCTTCCTTTAAATCTTTATTGTCTTTTACTTCTACTGTTGCTTTTGAATCAGTTGTGGTTGCAGTTACATTAACTTCTGATGTTTCGTAAGGAACTGATAATGTGTATTCTTTTACGTCATTTTTAAATTCTGGTGATATTTTTCCTTCTTTTATTGTCAATTCTTTTAATGAACTATCACTTGATTTTTCTACTTCTTTTGGTTTCGTTGTAGTTCCACTTGAGTTTCCTCCAGAATATCCTCCTGATGAACCACTACTTGAAACTGTTTTTGTAACTATGCTTACAGTTGCAGATCCCGAAGGTGATACTTCATTTCCTGAATTGTCAGACATATCAACAGCTACTACACTTATTTTAACACTCCCTGACGAACCAGCAGTTACAGTAATACTTCCTGAAGGTTCTAGCCAAAGAGTATTGTTACTTACACTGCCATTAGATGCAGATATACTAACTTTGCCTGTTGCTCCACTTGCCGAAATATTTACACTAAAAGATTCTCCTGGCGATACTGAACTTTTCGAAGGTGTAACTGATATTGAAGCACCTAAAACTTTTACTGAACATATCATTAAAAATATTATTATAAATAATAAAATTAATTTAACTTTTTGCTGTATTCCCATTTTATTATTCTCCTTAATATAGATTTATCATTTTTCCGTTCATGATATAACTTTTTATCAAAACGTAATCTGTAGATTTTACTTTTCCATCTCCATTTACATCTGCAGCAGTTAATTTTTGACCTGTTAATGCTGATTTCTTAGAATCCATAATATAATTCTTAATTAAAATGTAATCTGTAGATTTTACTTTTCCATCTCCATTTACATCACCTAGCATTACTAGTGTATATGTTTTACCTTCATAAGTTATCTTTGCCCCTGTTCCAAATGTTTTACTTGTATTTTTTGCTCCTTCTATTGTTTTTATTGTTGCTTCAGGTGTAACTATAATATTATTTCCACTTATTTCATATTGTTTTATTACTACTAAATATGTTTTACTTCCATCTTGTGCTTGTCTTGCCATATATCCTGTTCCTACTGGTGTATAAACTTGATCCCAATAATATCCATCACTTGATTTTGAAGATGCTCTTTTTGTTATTACAACTTGTGAACCTTCACTTACATACGCAATTGTATTTCCGCCTGGTGAAGCTCTTAATGCCAATCCTCCATTTGCATTAATATACGCAAGCTCACCTTGTACCGAAGTTACTGTTGGACTTTTTACAGGTGATGATGGCATATTTTTATATAATGGGATTTCAAATGTAAAGGAACCATCTAATAAATTAGCATCTTCATAAGCCTGTTTTAAATTTGATGCAATACTTTGTGAGTCAAATAAATTTTGCGCATATTGGTTCTGATAATATGGAGCATATACTACATTAAATTTTTGATAGTACAATGTATGTTGTCCTCTATTTATATAGCTTTTTACCAAACCTATTCCACCAATTATAGAAGCTTTAGGACTATTCCAGTTTTTATCTTTCGCATATTGTAAGCCATTTAATATTACATTTTCTTCACCTTTTCCTGAAGCACCTACGTTAAAGAAATTATAATATCCTTGATACTGTCCTTTATAACCTTTACCACTACACATTACTGACCCATTGCTTCCCTGTTCCTGCAATATTTTTCCTATAATATAAAATGGATTTATATCAAGCTCTTTTGCAGAATCATATATAGCCGTTATAATAGTGTCATCACTTAGGTACGATATTTTTTTAGCCATTGCTGATACTTGTGCTTTTGTTATATTTTTATCGTTAGATAATAACAAAAGTTGAAAAATATTTGCGTCATTTAATAAGTTTCTAGGATCCATAACATATTCTATTGCACCTCTTGATGCACAAACCCAAGCTCCTGTATCTTGGGCTGCCCTGCCACAAATCGAACATAC
>CANRFS010000116.1 GCA_947629965.1 uncultured Clostridia bacterium | reverse complement strand
GCATCTAGTGGTTCTAAATTAAATGAAACAGCAAGAAGTTATAAAATGTTAGCGGAGGAATCTAAAAAAGTTGATGGTGTTACATTTATATGGTTTACAGATGGATTGGGATGGAAAAGTGCAAGAAAGAATCTTGAAGAGACATTTAATGAATTGGAAACATTATACAATATTGATGATTTGGATAATGGTGTCTTAAATAATTTTAAGTAGGAGGTAGTAATGAAAGCAGTAGATGAAAAAGTAGGACGTTTTATTGGTAATAGTGACACGGTATTTATAATTCCACCATTTCAAAGAAATTATTCTTGGGATGAAGAACAATGCTGTGAATTGTTTGATGATATTTTAGATTCTATTAAAAAAGAAAAAAGTCATTATATTGGTAATATCGTTTATTACGTTGGAGAAAATGATAGAGCAGGTTTTAACGAATATATTTTGGTTGATGGTCAACAAAGAATTACATCAATTCTTTTGCTACTTTGTGCTATAAGAAGTAAACTTTCTCCTGATGAAGTAAAAAGATTAGATAAGAAATTTTTAATAAATGAAGATGAAAAAGACGAAAAGTATAGAGTTAAATTAAAGCAAACAGATAACGATTTAAGAGTCTTTGAAAAAATTATTAATAATAGTAGTTTATCATCAGAGGAAAAAGAAAATAAATTATTTATAAATTATAATTATTTCATTGAACGATTATCAGATTTTGACGAAGAAATGGCGATTAAATTTTATAATGCTATAGCAAATCTTGATATAGTTGATTTAAATTTAAAAATAGAAAAAGATTTAGAAGCAGTGCAAAAGATATTTGAGAAGATTAATTCGACTGGAAAAGAACTTAGCATTGCTGATTTAATTAGAAATTATTTATTAATTTCTAATAATTCTGATACTCAAAAAAGGCTTTATGATAACTATTGGGTTAAAATTGAAGATTTATATCAGGACAAAGATAAAATATCAGAATTTGCAAAACATTATCTAATAACTAAAAGAGGAATTTGGGCAGAAGAGAAAAAAATGTATTCAACTTTCAAATTATATTTTGATAATAGTGATATTGAAAAAGAAGATATATTAAATGAAATCTTAAAATATTCTAAATATTTTAATTGGTTTATAGATGAAAATTGTCCAGATGATAAATTAAATATAATAATAAAAGAATTAAATATATTAAAATCTGATGATATGTATAGTTTATTGCTAATTTTATTTGATAAATTATATGAAAATGATAGAGAAACATTAAGAAAAATTTTAGATTTACTTTCAGATTTTATGATTAGATATCGTATAGTTTCACCAACAAATGGTAGTGGAGATATAAGAAAAACATTATTTACATTATTATCAAAAATAACAAAAAACGAAATAAGTTTAAACTATGACTCAATTTTGTATGAATTATCTAATAGTCCATCTCCTGGAGGACGTTTTCCCGATGATAACGAGTTTAAAGATGCATTAAAAAAATATGTAAATACTGCATATGCTAAAGCATTATTATATAAATTAGAATATAAGGAAGTTAAAAATATTGAAGTTGATATTAGAAAGATAACAGTTGAGCATCTAATGCCACAAACGTTATCTGATGAGTGGAAAACATATTTGGGCGGTGATTCAGCAGCATCATTAATATATAATACCTATATAAATAACATCGGTAATTTAGCTCTATTATCAAGGCCTTTAAATTCAGAAAACTCAAATGATATATGGGACAATAAGAGAAAAAATATCCAAGATTCACAATTTGTATTGACAAATACTATTGATAAAAAATGTAAATGGGATGATAAAGCAATACAAAATAGATGTAATCTAATAATAGAAAAAGCAATTAAACATATTACCTCTCCTTTAGAAAGAGATAGAGATTTTGAATTAGTAGAAGTAACAGACAATTTTGCATCTGGACTATATAGTGCAATAGATATTAATTTTAAAGTTACAGGCAGAAGTATAAAGTCTATTATATTTGATAATGTTCTTTATACAATTAAAGGGTGGTATGAACTTGTAGCTGTAACTTGTAAAATATTATATGAATTTGATAAAGAAAAATTTGAAAATATAGTCAAACAAAATAAAATTCACAAATCAACATTCAAGTATTCTTACTATTTTGGAAATGATCCTATAATATGTAAAGAAGAAAAATATTTAGTAAGTCCATACAAAATAGAAGAAGCCAATTGTTATGTTGAATCTTGTTTAAGTGCAAATCGTGCAATGTATTATTCTTTAGAATTAATAAAAGAGTTTTCCTTGTTAGACAGATTTAAAATAGAAATTGAATAAAATTAAGGTGATAAAATGTCTAATATAATTTGCGGAGTTTTGAAAAAAAGACAATTATTTTACTTTAACTTTGATAAAGATTCTAATATTTTAACTATACAACCAAAAAAAATGCAACCTCATGTAGCTTTTTCAGATTTTGATTTTGATGAATATCCTTATTTTAAAGAATATATTGATTTGGAAGGGGAAACAAACAATCATAATTATATAAAGTTTATTAATATAAAATTTAGTAGTATAGCTAGGGGTTGTTTTCAAGCATGGGTTCCTGCATACATCGAAGGGAATGCAAATGGATTATATCCAATTCCTAAACCAGATAAAATAAATAAAATTATTTTTTCTAGTGAAGCAATTGATTTGTTTGTACAATCAAATAGAATTGTAAAAGATGAAATAAACAACGAATCTAAAGAACTAATCATAAAGGTTGATTATGGTAAAAATAAAACAAAATCATTTGTTTATAAGAAATATACATATGAATTTTATCCAGCTTGGAGAATATCATATTCAAAAGATATAAATAACATATTTGTAATGAATTCACGTCTTTGCATTAATTCAACAAATTACATGAAAGTTAAAGATATTTTGAAATGCTATGAATTAGTAGAAAAATTTTTGTGTTTTACAAATTATAGAAAACATATCATTTTTGACAAAATACTTTTATGTCAGGAAGAAAACGTAAAATATTTTGATAATATACAAAAAACAAATATACAATTTGAGTTACATGTAGCCTATTCTGATGAAAAATACGATTTAGATCAAGATAATAAAGTAATTTTAATAGATGATGTATACCAAAATATAAATAATTTATTTGAAAATATAATAAATGCGGATTTTTTAATTCAATCTTTACCTATAAATAGTAATGAAAAAAGTATTATTAGTATTGAAAAATATATTAATATTTCATCATCATTTGAATCGGAAATGGGAAAATTATTTTCAAATTTTAAGTCAGAATCTAACGAAAAATTTAAAAAAGTTCAAGAAGATGTTTGCAAATATATTAAATTAAAAATTAAAACCCAAAAATCTAAAAATTCAAAAGAAACAAAATACTATGAAAGTTTTTTGAAAGAATTAAAAAATATTGATGGAAGATTAGAAGAAAAAATATTATATGCATTAAAAAAATATATGTATCTTATTGAAATAGATATAAATTATTATAAAAAACTATATAATTTAGATGATATTAAACTTATTGATTTAGCTGTAGCTTTTGCAAATAAAAGAAATAACCTAGCACACGG
>CANRFS010000115.1 GCA_947629965.1 uncultured Clostridia bacterium | reverse complement strand
ATTAATGTTTCTGTGTTTATTATTGGTGTTCTGTCTTCAAATGCTACTTCTTCCCCATTTCTTCTTATTGATGTTATGTATTTTCTTAGGCTTAAATCAAATGGTTTGCCTTTTATTATTATTTTTTCAAAATCGTCATCGTCTTGTTGTCCCTCATAGTGATAATTTGAATCTGCTAATTCATTTTTATTAGAACTTTTTCCTTTATATCCTGGTAATCCTTCTAATAGTGTTTCTGGTGTAGGTTCATTGAATTCTTCTGCACTTGAATCTATATCTGTTGCATCTGATTCTTTTGCTTCATACTTCATTGTTGCTACATTTGTTAATACTTGATCTTCATTTGATTCTGATGCTGTTACTTTAAATTTTACATCTAAATATTTACTATCTAAATTTCCTTCATTAAATGCTTTTAATTCAAATAGATGCTCTTCGTTTATTGGTGTAATTGTTATTTTGTTCTCCTCTATTTTGTATTTATATTCTTTACCATCTAGCTCTCCATCTTCATATGAAGCTTTATCTTCTATAAATTTGCTATTTGACTCTGTATCAAATGTCAATCCTGCTGGTAAATAATCTATTATGGCATTTACATATCCATCTATTTCGCCTTCATTATATACTGAAAATCTATATGTTAATATATCTCCTATTTTAACTTCAACTGGATCTTTTCTATGATTATAGTCTGCTGTTGTTTTTACTCCTATTAAAGGATCTGTGTCTATGCTTGGTATTCTTGTTTTACTTTCTTCTAAATCAGTTCCATTAACTGCTACGATATATTTTCTTAAAGCTAAATCAAATCCTTTTTCTTTTAATAATAAATCTTCAAAATCATCGTCATCTTGTTCTCCTGGTGTATATCCATTTACTTCTTTTCCTGGTGTATGTTTATCATCATCATATACATTATTTACATTAGAATCTCTATCTTCTAATTCTCCTAGTTTGTTATCTTGAGAAATTTCAGCTATATTCTTTAAACTTTTATCAGTCTCTCCAGCTTTTGCTACTACTTTACATTCTACTTGTACATCTTCATAATATAATCCATTGTTTCCAACCGTAGACTGTTGCCAGTTTTCGTTGTCTCCTTTTGAAGTTTTATTTAAATCATATGCCTTTATCGTTTTTTCTTTTAAATAATCTGTTGTAATTATTGTTCTTCCGTCAGAATCCTCAGACTTAACCCAATTATATTTTTCATTAATTGTACTTTCACTTGCTTCTATAAATTCTAATCCATTTGGTATATAATCTGTTATCTGTGTAGCTTCTCCATCAACTTCTCCTTCATTGTACACTCTTATTGTATAGATTATTCTATCTCCTGTTTCTATTAATAAAGGATTTTTTGGATGTACATATGTTGCAGTTGTTGTTTTTACATTTCTACTATCTACTTTATTTAATTTACTTACATCAATTTTTGGTGTTCTATCATCAAATTTTATGTCATTATCTCCACGTTTAATAGCAGTAATAAATTTACGCAAACTTAAATCAAATTCTTTTGATTCTTTTGTAGTTGTAGTATCTTCATCGCTTACTTTCTCTTTTTCTAATTCTACTATTGGTTGACTATTATTATCATGGCTATAAAAAGTTGCTGTTGCTAATGTGTATGCACTAGTTACTTTTAATGTGAATTTAGACATATTATATTTTTCAAAGAATTTGTTGGTTGATGTACCTTCTTCAAATTGTTTGTATATTCTTATTTTATATTCTTTTCCTTTTTCTAATGTTGTTACCTCTTTATCAGTATCATTTTCTAAAAATTTATAAACCACATGTCTAATGTTTGTTTTATTAACATCTTGAGCTTTAATTGTTACTGATTTAGGTATTACATTGCCATCTGCATCATATAAAATAATATCTGTAACAGGCACCAATTTATTTACTGCTCTAGTATTTACATTATTCTTAATGCAAATAGGTCCTATTTCATAATAATCATAAATATCATTTGAACTATTTACGCTTGTTATTGTTAAAGATTTTTCTTTATCAAATTTATTTTCTTCTATATCCTTAGTTCTCTTTCTTGTTGCTGCATCTATTTCATATGTATCTGCATTTTGTATTGCTCCATATACTAGATATTGATATAGCCTATTTAAATTATTTTCTCTTGTAGTACTAATAACATTGTTATCATCACCATTACCACTATCTATACTTAAAAATTGTGCTGGATACATTGTACTTTGTGATACTGTTGGATTTACTTCTTTATCTTGCTCATCATAATTCGTAAAATACCATATTGCTAATTGTTGTATTACCTCTATATCATTATCTGTTATTTCTTCTCTTTGACTTTCTGGAATTCCTGCTTTATCTAATAATTCATCTCTATACTCAGAAGCATCATATACAATTTCTCCTTCATCATTTGTGTTATCTGCTGGTAAATAAGCTTCATCTAATATCCATAACACTGCATTATACAAGTTTATTGTATAGTCTTTTGTCTGATCAGCTAAAGTACCATCATTAACTTTTATAGTAAATTTTACTTTTAACTCATTATCTTGTAAATCTTCCTCAGTCCATCTTATTTTGTCACTATATTTTGCTATTTCTTGAGCTACTTTTTTTGGTTCTTCGTGCATTTCAGCAATTTTTGTATAGCTAACAGGATCATCCGACATGTCAGATGATACAGCATTTATTTCACTATCTTGCACTCCAAAGCCTACTCCTCCTCTTAAGCAATAAAAGGCTTTAGAATATGCTATAGCTTCATCAATATTATTTGCTATACTTCTTATATTAGTCATAACATCACTTTTTTTGTCTGCTATGTCATATATTTTTACAACTGTATACTTAACATCAGTATTACTATCACCTTTTACTCTATATTTATATATTGGATAGTTATCTTCAGTTTCACTTTTAAATGGTCTTGCTAATTGTGCTTTTAATTGTATAGTTTCACCTGCATCACTTACAGCATTAGTACGACTAAAAAACATGCTTCCTATAATTAATATTAATACAATTATTAAAATTCTAAGTTTTTTCATATTTACCACCTTTACAATTTATTCTACACATCCTTTATTATTTTTTCCAATGTACCCAATAACATCTTTTGCATCGATCTATAAGTTTTTTATGTTTTATCATAAGTACCTATATTTTAACTTTAAAATAGCATCTATAATAATATTATTTTAAATATTTATTATAAATACATTAATTTATTTATTTTTATAATTTAACAACTGCAACTTTATTAAGTCACACTCATACATATTAATTATACAGCATTTTTGTAACAAATTCAATACATTATGTAAAATTTTAATTGATTATAAAATTACCTTATTTGTATTGACTTTTTTTATTAATTTTGTTATTATATTAATGCTTTTGATTTGCGGGAATAGCTCAGTTGATAGAGCGATGCCTTGCCAAGGCATAGGTCGCGGGTTTGAGCCCCGTTTCCCGCTCCATAATTGCGACTTTAGCAGTCGCAATTAATAGTTAATGATGAATAATCTTTAATTTCATATAAAAGTACATTAAAAATTATTAATTATTCATTTTTTACTATTTGCTAGCATATAATAAAATAAATGGCGTTGTAGCCAAGTG
>CANRFS010000114.1 GCA_947629965.1 uncultured Clostridia bacterium | reverse complement strand
TAAAAAGATGGTAGTGCCGGGCGATAAGTTAAAATTAGAAGTAAAAATAATTAAAAGAAAAGGTCCTATTGGTGTAGGAGAAGCAGTTGCAACAGTAGATGGAAAGGTGGCAGCAAAGGGTGAGCTTACTTTCGCACTAGTATAAGCCGTATGAAAAATAAACTACGTCTTACGTCGTTAATTTTTAAAGAAAAAGCCTCAACGTACTTTAGTACGCCTCCGGTTTTTCTTTAAAAATTGCCTAGTAATACTTGTTTCTTTTTCACACTAGACATAAATTTTGAATTTCACAAAAAATACAATTTAGTGAAAGGATGATAAAATTTGAACAAAATCTTAATTGCAAATCGTGGAGAAATTGCAGTTCGTATAATTAGAGCTTGCAAAGAAATGAATATAAAAACAGTTGCAGTATATTCCGAAATAGATAAAAATGCAATGCACACAAAACTTGCAGATGAAGCAATTTGCATTGGACCTGCAGAACCAAGAAAGAGTTATTTAAACATTAAAAATATAATAGAAGCCTCATATATTACAGGAGCAGATACAATACATCCAGGTTTTGGCTTTTTATCAGAGAACTCTCAATTTGCAAAAATATGCGAAGAATCTAATATAAAATTTATTGGTCCTACATCTAAAGTAATAGATTTACTTGGAAACAAGTCAAATGCAAAGGAAATGATGAAAAATGCAGGAATACCAGTAATACCAGGCTCAAATGGAAGTATAAAAGGACTAAAAGAAGCAGAAGAAATTGCTGAAAAAATAGGATATCCAGTAATGCTAAAAGCTGCAGCTGGAGGTGGAGGAAAAGGAATTAGAATAGTAAATTCTAAAGAAGAACTTGAAGACAGCTACAATATAGTAAAACAGGAATCAAAAGCTTCATTTAATGATGATGAAATATATATAGAAAAATTCATTATAAATCCTAGACATATTGAAATTCAAATTATAGCTGATGAATATGGAAATATAGTGCATTTAGGAGAAAGAGACTGTTCAATTCAAAGAAGGCATCAAAAAATAATTGAAGAAACACCATCCACAATAGTTGATGAAAAACTTAGAAACAAAATGGGTGATGTAGCAGTAAAAGTGGCAAAAATAGCTGGTTATACAAGTCTTGGAACTGTGGAATTTCTGCTAGATAAAGATAAAAACTTTTACTTTATGGAAATGAATACAAGAATTCAAGTTGAACATCCGATTACAGAAATGCGTACAGGAATAGATTTAGTAAAAGAACAAATAAAAATAGCAGGTGGAGAAAAATTAAAATTAAAACAAAAAGAAATTGAATTTAGAGGTCATTCAATAGAATGTAGAATAAATGCCGAAAATCCAAACAAAAATTTCATGCCAAGTCCTGGAAAAATTACTGGACTTAATTTGCCAGGTGGCAATGGAATAAGAATAGATAGCGCAATATATGAAGGATATACAATTCCACCAAATTACGATTCGATGCTTGCGAAAATAATTGTTCATGGACAAAATAGAAATGAGGCAATTAGCAAAATGAAGCGAGCACTAGAAGAATTAGTAATCGATGGGATAGATACAAATACAGAATTTTTATTCAAAATTATAAAAAGTCCAAATTATATAAGAGGATATTTTGATACTTCATTTATAGAAAAAGAAATGAGGAGTAAATCATGATAGTAGATAAAATAAAAAAGAGAAGTCCATCTGCAAAGAATAAAAATGTAAATATTGATATACCAGTTGGAAAATGGGCAAAATGTGATAATTGTAAAGAAATAATATATAAGGATGTATTAAAGCAAAACTTAAGCATTTGTCCGAATTGTGGGCATTATTTTAGACTACATATAAATAAAAGATTAGAATTAATAATTGATAAGGGAACATATAAAAGATTTGATTTAGATATTGAAACAACAAATCCATTAGAATTAGATGATTATCCTAAAAAATTAAATAAGTTAAGAGAAAAAACAGGTTTAAGTGAAGCAGTAGCTTGTGGAACTGGCAAAATAAATGGAGAAAAAGTTGTAATATGTATAATGGATAGTGGCTTTTTAATGGGCAGTATGGGAGTTGTAGTAGGAGAAAAAATAACATATTCAATAGAGCAAGCAATAGAAAGAAAATTGCCACTTATAATTTTTTGCACATCAGGTGGAGCAAGGATGCAAGAAGGTATTATATCATTGATGCAAATGGCAAAAACAACATCAGCACTTACTAAACTTGCTAAAGCAAGATTATTATATATTTCAGTTTTGACAGATCCAACTTATGGTGGAGTTACAGCATCATTTGCAAGTTTAGGAGATATAATTTTAGCAGAACCAGGAGCAATGATAGGATTTGCTGGGCAAAGAGTAATTAGTCAAACAATAGGGCAGAGCCTTCCAGAAGGCTTTCAAACAGCTGAATTTCTATTAGAACATGGATTTATAGACAAAATAGTTGAAAGAAAAGACTTAAAAAATACTATTTATAAATTAATACAATTCCATAAAGTAGACGAAGAGGGCAAGAAATAAGCTACATCTTGTGTCGATAATTTTTAAAGAAAAGGAATGATTAATAAAATGAAAAGTGCAAAAATTGGTGCTTGGGAGAGAGTTGAAATTGCAAGAAATCCCAAGAGAAAAACAGCTCTTGATTATATAAACAAAATATTTGATGAATTTATAGAATTGCATGGAGATAGAAATTTTAAAGATGATAAATCAATAGTATGTGGACTTGCAAGAATAGGAAAACAAAACTTTACGATAATTGCAGAGCAAAAAGGAAGAACAACTAAAGAAAATATTGAAAGAAACTTTGGTATGCCTAACCCTGAAAGTTATAGAAAAGCAATAAGATTTATGAAACAAGCAGAAAAATTTAAAAGACCAGTAATTACATTCATTGATACAAAAGGAGCATATCCAGGAATAGAAGCGGAAGAAAGAGGTCAGCGGTGAAGCAATTGCTAAATCTATGTTTGAAATGGCAAAACTTAAAGTTCCAATAATTGCAATAGTTATAGGAGAGGGTTCAAGCGGAGGAGCTCTTGCAATTGGAGTTGCAAATAAAGTATTTATGCTTGAAAACGCAATATATTCTATACTTTCGCCAGAAGGATTTAGTAGCATATTATGGAAAGATGCTTCAAGGGCTAAAGAAGCGGCAGAAAAAATGAAACTTACTGCAACAGATTTATATAAATTAAATGTAATAGATAAGATAATAAAAGAACCAAAAGGAGACGAAGAAGAATCATTTAGAAAAATATCTCAGAATTTAAGAAAAGAAATAAAATCTATTATTTCCGAAATGAGTGACAAAAGTTTAGAAGAAATTGTAGAAGATAGATATTTAAAATTCAGAAATATGGGTGAATTTATAAATATAGAAGGAGGAAAAAATGTTGTTACAAGGTAAAAAAATATTAATAATGGGGATTAGAAATAAATGGAGTATAGCGTATGGAATTGCAAAATCAGCTTATGAAAATGGGGCAAAGCTAATATTTACATATATGGGAGAAGAAAACAAAAGCAAAATAGAAGAATTAACAAAAGAATTTAAAGGTAGCACAAGTTATGTATTAGATGGAGCATCAGAAGACGAATTAGTTAAAGAAGTATTTACAA
>CANRFS010000113.1 GCA_947629965.1 uncultured Clostridia bacterium | reverse complement strand
ATAACTTGTGTCCAAGCCCAAACCAAATAAAAACAAATGAAAATCAGCATCTTGCACATTTTCTATCAACAATAAAATCCTCAATGTACAAGCGTACACCTCCGGTTTTATTGTTTCAGAAAATGCGCAATATACCAATTTTGATTTGTTTTAAATAAAAATAAAATAAAGTAAGGAGAGGAGATAAAAAAATGAAAATTTTAGTAGTAAATTGTGGTAGTTCATCATTAAAATATCAATTAATCGAAATGGAAAATGATGAAGTACTAGCATCAGGAAAATGTGACAGAATAGGTGTAAAAGGAATTGAAAGTCCTTTTATCGAATACAAAGGTAAAGATGGAAAAAAATTAAGAAAGGAATTAGACTTACCAAATCATACAGTAGCATTTGAAGAAGTTGTAAAATTTTTATTAGATCCAGAAACAGGAGCAATAAAAGATTTATCAGAAATTAATGGTATAGGACACAGAATCGTAAATGGCGGACCTACATTTACAGAATCAGTTTTAGTAACAGACGAAGTTATGAAAAGATATACAAATGCAATAGAATATGCACCACTTCATAACCCAGCACATATACAAGGAATTGAAGCATGTACAAAAATAATGCCTAATATTCCACAAGCATTAGTTTTTGATACATCATTCCATTCTACTATACCTAAAGAAGCATCACTTTATGCCGTGCCATATGAATATTATGAGAAATATGGAATTAAAAGATATGGAGCACATGGTACATCACATAAATACATAACAAAACAAGCTGCAAAGGTACTAGGAAAAAATAAGGAAGATATAAATATTATATCTTGTCACTTGGGAAATGGAGCAAGTATAGCAGCTGTAAAAAACGGCAAATGTGTTGATACATCAATGGGATTAACACCACTCGAAGGATTAGTTATGGGAACAAGATCTGGAGACTTAGACCCAGCTGTTCTAGAATTTGTAATGAAAAAAGAGAATTTAAGTATAGACGAAATGATGACAGTTTTAAATAAAAAATCTGGATTACTTGGAATTACAGGAATAACAGGCGATATAAGAGACTTAAAAGAATTAATAAAAAAAGGAAACGAAAGAGCAAAACTTGCAGTTGACATGTTTGCATATAGAGTAAGAAAATACATAGGTTCATACATGGCAGTACTTGGACATGTGGATGCAATAATATTTGAAGGTGGAATTGGAGAACACAATCCAGATGTAATTGCAAAAGCAGTATCAGGATTAGAAGAATTAGGAATAAAATTTGATAATTCTCATATTAATGATGAAATGTATGAAGGAATTATTAGCACACCTGATTCAAAAATAAAGATGTATATAATACCAACAAACGAAGAATTAGAAATAGCAAATGAAACAATGGAATTAGTAAAATAAGAAAGGTATTTTACTAAGTCATTATTTGGAGCAATTGCGAAATACATATCATTCATATACAATAAAACAAAAACTTTCAATTATTTTAGATAAAAATATTGAAAGTTTTTATTCATTTATATACCCATATTTTTTCATTGCATTAACTACTTGAAGTCTACGTTCTTCGCCAAGTTTGTCATTCTCCGAATAAACACTTGGAGCATTTGGAAGACCTGCTAAATAAGTTGCTTCATAAAATGATAAATCTTTTGGAGATTTATCAAAAAAACCATAAGAAGCATCATATATTCCATAATATCCATTTCCAAAATACATAAGATTTAAATATAATTCTAAAATTTCATCTTTAGAATAATTTTTTTCTAAATCGAAAGCTACAAATATTTCTGCAATTTTCCTGATAGGAGATTTTTCTTGTGTAAAATATAATAGTCTACCTACTTGTTGAGTAATTGTGCTTGCACCATAATCTAAAGACTTTATTTTTAGATTAACGTAAGTAGAACGTATAATAGATAAAATATCTATCCCATTATGATTATAAAATCTGTGATCTTCAATTGCTACAACAGCATTTTTGTAATCATCTGAAATATCTTCCAATTTAGTATAATTATCATTTCCTCGTATTTCTTGCACTTTATCTATAAGTGATATTTCATTAATTGCTTCTTTGTATTTTAAATAACCTAATCCAGCAATTATTGAAAATATTAAAAATAAAATAATAAATGTCCAGAGAAAAATTTTAAAAATAAATTTTTTCATATAAATACCTCATACAATTAATTATACATCAATATAATAAAAAAAACATTGTTTTTAATAAAATCTTAATATATAATGAAAAAATAGAAAGGAAAATGATGAATAAGATGGTAAAAACGTTAATAGTAACAGGTGGGAAAACCGAAGAAGATTTTTTTATCAATTTTTATAGAAAGAATAAATTTAACTATATTATAGCATCAGATAGTGGTTTAAGGCTATTAGATAAATGTAGTATTATACCAAACTATATAATAGGAGATTTCGATTCAATAGATAAAAATATATTAGATAAATATATAAATAACAGAAACATAGAAATTAAAAAATTAAATCCAGAAAAAGATTATACAGATACACATATGGCAATTAAATTAGCAATAGAATTAAAAAGTACAGATATAACAATATTTGGAGCAACAGGAACTAGAATAGATCATGTAATAGCAAACATACATATATTAAAAGAAGCTTTAGAAAAAAATATAGTATGTAAAATTTTAGATAACAAAAATGAAATTCAATTAATAAATAAAAAAACAATATTAGAAAAGGACGAAAATTATAAATATATATCTCTAATTCCTTTAACAACTAATGCAAGTGGAATAACTTTGAAAGGTTTTAAATATCCATTAACAGATGCTACATTAAAAATAGGCCATAGCATAGGAATAAGCAATGAACAAATAGAAAAAACAGCAATAATAGATATAAAAGAAGGAATATTAATATTAATAAAATCGAAAGATTAATAGGTAACAGCACTCACCCTCGTAAACATAAAATCATATAATATATGGATACACATAAGAGGGGAGGACTTTTTATAATGTTACTCGTTGGAAAAAAAGTCGGATTTGCTTTAACTGGTTCTTTTTGCACATTTGAAAAAACAATTCCACAAATATCAAGGCTAATAGAAGAAGGTGCCGAAGTTTTACCTATAATGTCTTTTAATAGTTATAACATTGATAGCAAATTTGGAAAAGCCAAGGATTTTATTGATAAAATAGAAAACATAACGGGAAAGAAAATAATTCATGCAATAGAAGATGCAGAACCAATAGGACCAAAGAGATTAACAGATATCATGGTTATAGCTCCATGCACGCGGAAATACCATGGGCAAAATGGCAAATGGAATTACAGATACACCAGTTCTTATGGCTGCAAAATCGCATTTAAGAAATGAAAATCCATTAGTTATAGGAGTATCTACAAACGATGGACTTTCACGGAAGCGCTGAAAATATAGGAAAACTATTAAATAGAAAACATATATATTTTATTCCATTTAGGCAAGATAATCCAATTACTAAACCACGTTCATTGGTGTTTGATCCAAAATATATTTTAGACACTATTTTAAAAGCATTAGAAAAAGAACAAATCCAACCAATTTTATTGTAAAAAATGATAGGCAAAAAAAATCTTGCCTATCATTTTATTTTTATCTTGACAGTTCTAAAGAATAAGGGTAAAATATAATAGTACAGAAAGTTAAAATATATTCTAAAAAGAATTAATTTAGTTATATATAT
>CANRFS010000112.1 GCA_947629965.1 uncultured Clostridia bacterium | reverse complement strand
CCGTATACCGAACGGTACGTACGGTGGTGTGAGAGGTCGAAATTTCTCAATTACGAGAAATTTCTCCTACTCGATTACATATGATAGATGAAAATAAAAGGGTGAGAAGGCACCTTTTTTCCAACAATTTGAATATAATTATCAAAAATACATACAATAAAATTATTACCAGATATTGTATGAAAAAATTTGTTGTGATATAATCACATTAAAACGAGGGACATACCTCAATCTATGAGGAATGCCCGTGTACTGAGGTGTGTCCCTCATCCGAATAATACAAATTTCGAAAGGAGAAAAAATGTCAGAGTACGAAAGTTTAAAAGAAAGATTATTTAATAATAAGGTGTGTGGTTGGGAGACCATAGGAGAAGAACAAAAACAAAAAATCAACATATTTGGAGATGAGTATATATACTTTTTAAATAAAGCAAAAACAGAAAGAGAAGCAGTAGAATTTGCAAAAGAAACTTTACAAAAAAATGGATTTATAGATTTAAGAGATAAAATGGTTCTTGAGCCAGGGGACAGAATATATTACGTAAACAGAGAAAAAAGCATGTATGTTGCTATTATTGGTACAGACCCTTTAGAAAGTGGGTTAAATATTTTAGGTGCACACATTGATTCGCCTAGATTAGATTTAAAACCAAATCCATTATATGAAGATATGGGATTTGCATATTTAAAAACTCATTATTATGGAGGAATAAAAAAATATCAATGGACAACAATTCCTTTAAGCATACATGGTGTGATTGTTAAAACAAATGGCGAAAAAATAAAAGTAAATATAGGTGAAGAAGAGCAAGATCCAATATTTACAATAACAGATCTTTTACCACATTTAGCACAAGATCAAATGGAAAAGAAACTAAAAGAAGGAATCTCTGGAGAGGATTTAAATCTTCTAATAGGAAGTATTCCATATGGAGATGATAAAACATCCGAAAAAGTAAAATTAAATATATTAAGAATATTAAATGAAAAGTATGGAATTACAGAAAAAGATTTATTAAGTTCAGAATTAGAATTAGTACCTGCATTTAAAGCAAAAAGCCTAGGATTTGATAGAAGCATGGTAGCAGGATATGGCCAAGATGACAGAGTATGTGCTTATGCAGAAATAAGAGCAATGCTTAATATAAAAAATCCAAAGAAAACAGCAGTATGTATATTATCAGATAAAGAAGAAATAGGCAGTATGGGAAATACAGGAATGGAATCACATGTATTTGATACATTTATTGCAGAGTTATTAAACAAAAAAGGAGAAAACAGACCTAATTTATTAGAAAAAGTATTTTGTAATTCTAGAATGTTATCAGCAGATGTAGATGCAGCTTTAGATCCAATATACGCATCAGTATCAGAAAAGAACAACGCATCATTCTTAGGGTATGGAATAGGATTTAACAAATACACAGGAGCAAGAGGAAAATCAGGAGCATCTGATGCAAATGCAGAATATGTAGCAGAAATAAGAGAAATGCTAGAAGCAAATAATATAGCATATCAAATAGGAGAACTTGGAAAAGTAGATGTAGGTGGTGGCGGAACTATAGCATATATTTTAGCAAACAAAGGAGTAGATGTAATAGACTGCGGAACACCAGTATTATCAATGCACTCACCATATGAGGTAACAAGCAAATTTGATATATACGAAAGCTACAGAACATACGAAGCATTCATGAAATAAATATAAATAAAAAAGCAAAAAGGGGGACAGCCCCCTTTTTTTGCAAAAGGTTATAAATTATATAAATTATTGTCTATGCAAAGTTTTGCTCTTGAGGCTGTTTTTTCGTCAGATTCAAGGGCATTTTTTAAAAATTCAGGATGATCTATTAAAAAATTCCTCATTGTTTCATCTGGATTTTCATAGAAATTTTTTAACATTTCATATTGGTTTTTATTTACTATATTCATATCGAGAGCCTTTTTAAATAAACTCTCATCAATGTTTACAATCGATAATGATTTAATATTTTCTTTTTCTAGTTTTTCTTTTCCACCTTGCATTCTATCAACAACTACTGTACTCCAAACAATTTGTGCGCCTAAGCTTTTAATTGCAGGAATCCATGCTCTTAAATAACTAGATGCTTCTGTAATTAAATCTGCAACGTGTAATACTTTTGCATTTTTTAATTCAGATTTATCAATTGGTTTTTCAAAATTACTATCATTTATTGTCATACTCAAGTCTTTGTAGATTGTAATATGAGGTTTTGAAAGTAAATTTGCAATTATGTTAGAGAAAAACCAATCTCTTCTTTCACCACCTGAAATATAATCTATTTCATCTATATCGATATTTTCTTTAATGAATGTAATCATTTCATCAATTACATTTTTATAGACTTCATTAGATTTATAATGTTCAAATGTTTTTTCAAAAACTTTTTTAGGAAGCGATTCCTTATTTCCTTTTTCAGAGTCAATGAAATTTAATAAGTTAACTGCATCTTGCTCACTTCCATAAAGAAAATGTGTGTTTATATAATATGGTCCTATTTTTCCAGAAGTATACCAAAATGGCTTATTATCTGGACAAATTCTTAAAGCATTTGTTTCAAATAAATATGATACTAAATTACTCATAAAAACCTCCATTCGGACAAAATGTCCTAAGTATTTTCTTAATAATAAATCAAAAATAAAATAAAGTCAAATAAAAATCTTGAAAAAAATATTATTAAATGATAATATTGTTAAAATACTAAAAGGAGGGTGAAAAATGACAACATTATTAAAAAATGGTAAATTAATAGACTATAAAACACATACAAATGATTATTATGATATTTTAATTGAAAATGGAATAATAAAAGAAATATCAAAAACTATTAATTTTAAAGCAGATGAAATAATTGACTGTACTAATCTATTTATTATACCAGGTATGATAGATGTTCATTGTCATTTAAGAGAGCCTGGATTTGAATACAAAGAAACTATAGAAACAGGAATGAAAAGCGCTACTAAAGGTGGTTTTACCTCTATTTGTCCAATGCCAAATACAAAACCAACTTGTGATAGTGTTTTTATTTTGCAAAAAATACAAAATGAAGCAAAAAGAGTGGGGCTTTGCAATGTTTTTCCTTATGCAAGTGTAACAGTTGGAGAAAAGGGAGAAGAACTTACAGATTTTAAAACTCTGAAAAATGCAGGTGCAATTGCTTTTTCTGATGATGGTATGCCAGTAGTAAGTAGCAAAATTATGAGAGAAGCAATAATTAAATCAAATGAACTGCATACATTTGTGGCATCACATTGCGAAGACAAAGAACTTGGCAATGGTGCAATAAACAAAGGAAAAATATCAGAAAAATTAAATGTAGAAGGTGTGTATCCAGAGGCAGAAATATTAATGGCTACAAGAGACATAGAACTTGCCGAAATTAATAAAAAACATGTGCATATATGCCATATAAGTACAAAAGAAAGTGTTAATATTATACGAGATGCAAAAAAAAGAGGAGTAAATGTAACGTGTGAGACATGTCCACATTATTATAGCTTTACAGAAGATGAAGTTTTAATATCTGGAACAAATGCAAAGATGAATCCACCTCTTAGAACAAAAGAGGATTTAGATGCAATAGTAGAAGGGTTAAAGGATGGAACAATTGATAATATAATAACAGATCACGCTCCGCATTCTGATGAAGAAAAAAATCAGGAACTATCAAAAGCTCCAAATGGAATAATAGG
>CANRFS010000111.1 GCA_947629965.1 uncultured Clostridia bacterium | reverse complement strand
AAAATGTTAAAAGTTAGATGAAAGATAAGACTTTGACTCTGGCATGCGGCGGTTCGAATCCTCCCACCCCAGCCAAAAATGTTTTTGTTTTAATTTTTTTCACAGACAAAAAAATTCTAGTAATTTCTTACTAGAATTTTTTATTTATTATTCTTATTATTCTGCTTTTGCTAAAATTATTATTCTTGCTTTTGAATCATCTGTACAAGTTGATAAAGTAATTTCTGCTACCCCTTTTGTATCTCTAGTATAAAAGCTTGTGTCTTGATCTGTTGTTTGAAATTTTTTATAAATAGTATACGATAATTCTGTGCCTGAATTATCTTTTATTAATATTTTATCCCCTACTGTCAATTTATTGTTGTTTGAAAAGAATTTGCCATTTCTATAATTATGACCTACGATTACAATATTACCAGGTTGATTTAATTGAGGATTACTTGGATATAATACTGCTACTGCGGTATTTAAAGATTCTGGTGTAACACTATCTAATATTGGTAGTTTAACATTAGTTTTAGGTATTGTTATATATCCAAGCATTACAAAGCCTTGATAGTATGTTTTTTTAATTGTTGTTTCAGATCCTCCTGAGTTCTCTGATGGTGCTATTGAACCAGTTGGTGGTTCTTCCTCCTCTGGTTTTTCGTCTTTATTCTCCTCTGTATTTCTATCAAATTCTTTTATTGCTTCTATTGTTCTATCATCATCTATTTTTGGTTTTATTACATAATTATATACTAAAAGTCCTACACCAATTATTATAACTACTATAAGTACAACTAAGAGTATCGTTAAAAAATTACCATATTTATTTGCAGCCATAATTAACACCTCCACTTATACCTTATATAAATATTATACCACATCACAACTATTTTTCATATATTTATCCACAAATTTTTAATCCGAGTTTTTTTCCACCTAATATATGAAAATGTAAATGTTTTACCTCTTGTCCTCCATCTTCGCCGCAATTAACAACTACTCTAAATCCCTTTTCTTTTATGCCTTCTTGCTCAACAATTTTATTTATTACTGTATAAATTTTACCAATTATTATTTCATCTTCTGCTTTTAAATCTATTAAAGATGAAATATGTTTTTTAGGAATTACTAATATATGTACTGGTGCTACTGGATTTATATCTCTAAATGCTACAATTTCACTATCTTCGTAAACTATATTTGATGGTATTTCCTTTTTTATTATTTTACAAAATATACAATCTTCCATTTTTATCCCCCTTAATTTCTAAAATATACATACAAATTACAATTCATCTCTTACTCTAATATTGCCTTAATACGTCTAACTCCTGCTGATGATGATTCTTCTTTTTTTATTTTAAAATGTCCCAATTTGCTAGTGTTGTCTACATGTGGCCCACCACATAATTCTAAAGATACATCACCTATTTTATATACTGTAACAATATCTCCATATTTGTCAATAAACATTGCTTCTGCACCTAATTTAAGAGCTTCTTCCTTTTTCATTTCAAGTTTTTCTACTGGTATTGCTTGCTGTATATACTGATTTACTAAATCTTCTGTTTTTTGTTTTTGCTCATCAGTCATTTTTTCTGAATGAGAAAAGTCGAATCTCATTCTTTCTGCTGTTATATTGCTTCCTTTTTGATGAACATGAGGTCCTAAAACTTGTTTTAATGCTGCATTTAAAAGATGTGTTGCTGTATGATATTTAGTTTCCATCTCTCCAGTTGATGCAAGTCCACCTTTAAATTTACCAGTTGAGCCTTCTCTTGATTTGTTTTGATGTTCTTTAAATTTTTGTTTAAATCCCTCTGTATCAACTTTTAAATTTAATTCTGTTGCTAATTCTTCTGTAAGCTCTATTGGAAAGCCAAATGTGTCATATAGCCTAAATGCTATATCCTTATTTATTAAATTTCCTTGTAAATTATTAACTACTTTTTCGAATTCTTTTAATCCTTTTTCTAAGGTTCTATTGAATTTTATTTTTTCATTTTTTAATGTTTCTAATATTTCATTTTTATTTCTTTCAAGTTATTTATAATTAAAATTGCTAAGTCTTGTTCCCAGTTAGAACTTATATCTATATTTAATTTTTTTGCATATCTAATCATTCTTCTAATTAGCCTTCTTAATATGTAACCTTGGTCTGTATTAGATGGTTTTATTCCGGCTTCATCGCCCGAAATCATAACTATTGCTCTAATATGATCTGCAATAATTCTCATGCTTCTTGCATATTTTTCATCGTCATAAGACAAACCTGATATTTCTTCTATTTTTTCTATTACATCTTTCCATATAGATGATTTATAGTTATCTGTATATCCTTCTAATATTGCTGTAACCCTTTCTACACCTAATCCTGTATCAACATTTTTATTTTTTAATGGTGTAAATTTATCTCCTTCTTCATGATTATATTGCATAAAAACATTGTTCCATATTTCTACCCAGTTTTCATCTTCTGGATCAAACTTTTCTGGAACTTGACTTTCTTTTCTCCAATAAAATATTTCTGTATCTGGTCCACATGGTCCAAGCAGTTCCATATTAGGCCACCAGTTATTTTCTTCTCCTAAAAATGCAATTTTATTTTCATTTACTCCTAAAGATTTCCAAATATCTACCGATTCTGTATCTGCAGGTACTATTTTATTTCCTTTAAACACAGTAACTGCTAATTTTTCAATAGGTATATTTAATTGTTTTGTTAAAAATTCAAAACTCCATGTTATTGATTCTTGTTTAAAATAATCACCTAATGACCAATTTCCTAGCATTTCAAAAAAAGTATGATGTGTTGTATCTCCTATAGAATCCAAATCGTTTGTTCTAAAACATTTTTGAACATCTGTAAGTCTTTTGCCTTGTGGATGTGGTTCGCCTTTTAAATATGGAACTAGTGGTTGCATACCTGCTGTATTAAATAGGCATGTTGGATCGTTTTCAGGTATTATTGGCGCACTTGGTATTATTTTATGACCTTTGCTTTCAAAAAATTTTAAATATGCTTCTTTTAAATCTATTGTTTTCATGTATTCCTCCTTAGACGTATATATTATATCTAGTTTTTATTATATTTACAAGTATTTTAGTATTAGAATTTACAAAAAAAGAAATAATGTTTAAAATTATTTCTTTTTTCATTGTATAGGAAAAATCTACTTTTATCTTGACCCTATAAAAGATTTTTTCGATATTTAAATTATATACCATCTTATTCCTCAATACTACTTAAATATTCCTCATAAGCAAGTTTACTCTCGTGAGCTAAAAATGCTCCATATTCAGATCCTGCTACACTAGGATTATTATCGGCAGCCTCTAGCCATTTTAAGCAATCAAACCTCACTGTCCAATTTGCTTTGCTCAACTTATAAGTAAAAATCGTACCGTATTCCTCAACAGGTATTTTCATTTCATATACCCAATAACTACCTTCCTTAACCAATTCCGGTGCTTTACTCTTTGCAAGAGTAGCTGATTTAACACTAAACCTCACCTTGAGACCAACCAACAGGCTTCCATCTTCGCTCACAATAGCTCGTAAAGCCACGAATGTGAATCCGACTAGGCATCGATCCCGACATTGAATACCCGGACTTCAAACTGACCACAGTATCACCACAATATACTGAGCATCTTGCAGAACCAAAAGAGGTTTTAGCATTAACTACACAGAGGCCATCCCCAACATAATTAACTTCAGCCGAATTATTATCAATTGGAGTTACTGTCGCAAATGAAGTGTTACCACTTT
>CANRFS010000110.1 GCA_947629965.1 uncultured Clostridia bacterium | reverse complement strand
TTCCATGATAAACTAATATTCAATAAATTCTTTAAAGAATATTTAAAAAGAGATTATCTAGACCTAAAAAAATGCACAAAAGAAGAATTTGTTGAATTTGTAAATAAACACGATACAATATTTGCAAAAGATCCTCTTGGAGAATGTGGACATGGAATCAAAAAAATAATAACAAGTCAAATAGAGGATAAAGATAAATTTTATGATGAATTAATAGCAAACAAGCAATTTCTATTAGAAGAAGCAATAATTCAATGTGAAGAATTAAATGAAATAAATCCAAAAGTAGTTAATTCTTTTAGGATAGTAACACTTGTAAAAGATGGAAAAGCATATATAATAGGAAACGCATTAAGAGTAAATCAATTTGATTCAGAAGTAATAGGATGCACAAACGATGTATATTTTAGCTTAAATGAAGAAGGCAAAATTGATAGCAAAGTAATAGATGATTATGGAAATGTATATAAATTACATCCACTTACTAACAAAGAATTTAGCAAGGTAAAGATACCTGGTGTAAAAGAAGCTTTTGAAATGTGCAAGAAAGCTGCTTTAGAGGTACCAGAAGTTAGATATGTTGGATGGGACGTTGCGTTTTCTGATAAAGGACCAGTAATAGTAGAAGGGAATGAATATCCAGGATATGGAATTATTCAATACTTTAAATTAAAAGATAAAAAAACAGGTCACTTAAAAGATATAGAAGATGTTGTAGGTGATGAAATAAAAAATATAAAAATATAAAAGTGGAAAAAATCCACTTTTTGCTTGTAATTTATATTGCTTAATTAAAACAATTTTAAGGAGAAGGTATTATGTTACAAAAAATATTTTTTGATTTAGAAGATAACGTAGAGTTAGTTCGGATTATTACAAAAACCAGATAATAATTTAAATACTAACGAAGTAGTTATATCAATACATGGAATGCAAAGCAATTGCTTTAAAAAAAGAGAAGAAATACTTGCAAACAAAATTAATGAAGCAGGAATAGCATATTTCGCTTTTAATAATAGAGGAACAGAAATTATGTGCTACACTAAAAAAACAGATGGAACAAAAACGTTAAATGGTGGATGTGCATATGAAGATGTTTTAGACAGTTATTACGATATAAAAGGCGCAGTAAATAAAATGTTAGAATTAGGATATACAAAAATACATCTTCAGGGACATAGCTTAGGTTGCACAAAAATAGTATACACATATAACAGATTAAAAAAAGAAAATAGTAATATTTTAAAAAATATATCATCAGTAATTTTATTGTCATTAGTAGATTTAGTTGATTTGCAAAAGTATGATTTAGGAGTAGACAAGTATAATAAAATGTTAGAATTTGCAATAGAAAAGGAAAAGAAAAATGAAATAATGGATTTAATGCCTTATGATTCATTTGAGCATCCAATAAGTGTAAAAACATATTTAAGATATTACAGAGACAATAAAGAAATAGATTTTGCAAGATTTAGTGATAAAAATTATGATTTCAAAGAGTTAAACAATATAAATGTTCCTTTATTTTTAAGATGGGGAGAGAAAGATTTAGTTATACAAAACTTAGATGAGTTATCAAAATTTTTAAAAGAAAAAATAAACAACAATAACTTGGATATTGGTTATATAAAAGATACTGACCATGGATATACAAATAAAGAAGAAATTTTAGGAGAAGAAATAGTAAAATTCCTTGACAAAATAAAATAATTAAATATAATAGTTATAGTGGTAAGTGAATAATTAGAAAAGAAGAGTATAAAAATCTTCGAATTTTGAAAGGGAGTAGCTTGGAAATTACTAATCAACAATCTCGTTATATACTGGTTAGTAAGCCTAAATGAAGGTAAGCAAGACTTTTAAAGAAACATTTATGTGTTTTCTTTAAAAGTCTTAATTTGTGTTTAAGGGGTATAAATGGAATACATAAATAATAAAGAAAGATTAAAAAGATTTAAAATTTCAAAAGATTTTTTTGCAATAATAGATTTTGATAGAACTCTTACAACTGGTGCAAGTGACGCTTCAATGGGAATAATACCAACATTCTTAGGGGGAGAATGCTTAAAGGAGAGAGTAGAATTATATCAATATTATAGACCTTTAGAATTAGACTATAAAATAGGCAAAGAAGAGAAACGAAAAATAATGAAAGAGTGGGCAACTAGAAGCTTTAGACTCCTATCAAAATATTTAGTGTCAGAAAAAATAATAGAGGACTCTTTACAAAATGCAAACTTACATTTAAGAAACGGAGCAAAAGAATTTTTGCAAAATTTATACGAAAAAAATATTCCTGTAGTTATAATGTCAGCTGGAGTTGGAAATCTAATTAAAAGATTTTTAGGAAAAGAAGGCGTACTATATGATAATATACTTTTAATTAGTAATTTCTTTGAATTTAAAGATAATAAAACATATATAGATACTGAAAATTTAATGGCATCATCAAGCAAAGACTATTCAAAGATACCTGAAGATATAAGAAAAATTTTAGATAAAAAAGATGGAATTTTACTTTGCGGAGATATAGTAGAAGATATTAGAATGATAGATAATAAACAAAGGGATAAAACTTTGACAATTGGTTTTCTTGACTATAACATAGAGAAAAATTTAGAAATATATAATAATAATTTTGATATTGTGCTTGCAGATGATGAAAATTTTAATACTGTTATAGATATATTGAATAGTTAAAAGCAAAGAGTACAAAATTTATAAGGAGGAAAAAAGTATGAAAACAAATTGGTTTAATCAAACAGTAGATGAAACAATATCTAGTTTAAAAACAAATATAGAAAAAGGACTATCTTCAGAAGAGGTAAAAAAGAGACAAGAAGAAAATGGTTTAAATGAATTAAAAGCAAAAAAGAAAAAGAGCTTAATTGTGAAGTTCTTAGAACAATTTAAAGACTTTATGATAATAGTTTTAATTATTTCTGCAATTGTTTCAGGAGTAGTTGGAGTAGCACAAGGAGAAGGGATTACAGACACAATAATTATAATGATAGTTATAATTGTAAATGCAATAATAGGAGTAGCACAAGAAAATAAAGCAGAAAAATCTTTAGAGGCTTTGCAAAAATTAAGTAGTCATGTTGCAAAAGTAATAAGGAATGGAAAACTAGAAGTTATCCCTTCAAGAGAACTTGTTGTAGGTGATATTGTAGTATTAGATACAGGCGACTACGTACCTGCAGATTTAAGAATAATCGAAGCTGTAAATTTAAAAGCACAAGAATCAGCATTAACAGGAGAGTCTGTTCCAGTAGAAAAAATGTCTGCTAAAATAGATGATGAAAAAATAGGAATTGGTGACAGAATAAATATGCTATTTTCATCAAGCTTAATTACTTATGGTAGAGGAAAAGCGGTTGTTGTTGAAACTGGAATGAATACAGAAGTAGGAAAAATTGCAGATATAATAAATACTGCAGAAGACCAAGGGACACCGCTTCAACAAAAATTAAATAAACTTGGAAAAACATTAGGTATAGTAGCATTAGTAATTTGTGCAGTAATATTTGGAGTAGGACTTCTTTATGGAAAAGAACCTATACACATGTTTATGACAGCTGTTAGCTTAGCTGTTGCAGCAATACCAGAAGGACTTCCAGCAGTATTTACAATAGTACTTGCAATTGGAGTACAAAGAATGGTAAAGAGAAATGCAATTGTTAAAAAACTTCCAGCAGTTGAAACATTAGGTAGTGCATCAGTTATATGTTCTGATAAAACAGGAACACTAACACAAAATAAAAT
>CANRFS010000109.1 GCA_947629965.1 uncultured Clostridia bacterium | reverse complement strand
ACGGACTAGATTTAGTCTTTTTTCAAAAAAGACTAAATCTAGTCCGTCCAAAAAAAGAAAAAAAGAAAAAAGAAAAGAAGAAGATTAGAAGGGTGAAATTTAAATTGGATATAGTAAAAATAATAGGAGTAGGGTTAATTGGACTTATATTAATTATTATATTAAAACAATATAAACCTGAATTTGCTGTATACGTCTCAATAATTGCAGGAATAATTATATTAATTATGCTAATGGACAAGTTAGCAGCAATAGTTAATCTTTTAACTAATCTTACAAATAAAACAGGAACAGGAAGTAGTTTTTTAAAAATATTATTAAAAATCACAGGTATTGCAATACTTACAGAATTTGCAGTAAGCATATGTAAGGACTCAGGGGAGACTGCAATAGCAAGTAAAATTGACCTAGGTGGAAAAATAATAATTATTAGTGTATCAATTCCAATAGTTACAGCATTGTTGGAATTAATTATAAATATATTACCATAAACAATAATTTATCAGGGAGAACAAATGATAAAAAGAATAACAATATTTTTTATTATAATAAATTTAATGTTCTTGTCAACTACATATGCAACTGATGAAATTATTTCATCACAGATGGAAGCACTAAATCTATCATCTTTTATAAAAGAGGGAGAAAGTTATACAAAAGACGTATTTCCAGAAGTAAATTTAAATGATTTTTTGAATTCATCAATAAAAGGAGAAATTGATAATAAAGGAATATATAAAGGAGTTTTATCCTTATTTGGAGATGAAATAGTATCAAGTATTTCTCTTTTGGGAAGTATTTTGATAATTATTATAATTCATAGCTTACTTAAAAATTTTACTGATAATTTAAACAACAAAGAAGGAATAGGGCAGATAGCTTATTATGTAGAATATATTTTAATTGTTACATTAGTAATGGTCAACTTTTCTAAAATAATAACTATGATAAAAGAGTCAATTTCAAATTTGGTGGGATTTGTAAATTCGCTAGTTCCAATATTACTTGCTTTAATGTCTGCAACTCGGAAATGTAGCATCTGTAGCTTTAATACAACCGTTAATAATTTTTGCAGTAGTATTTATAGCCAATACAATAACTTTATTTATATTACCAATTACATTAATTGCAACAGCTTTAGGAATAATTTCAAATTTATCTGACAAAGTACAAATTGGAAAGCTATCTAAATTTTTAAAATCCAGTATTACATGGATATTGGGTCTGGTGATTACCATTTTTGTAAGCATATTATCATTAGAGGGGGGCTTAACAAGTAATGTAGATGGAATTACTATTAAAGGAATAAAAGCAGCATCTGGGTTTATTCCAGTAGTAGGAAAAGCTTTAGGTGAATCAGTAGATATGGTACTCGGATCAACAGCACTACTTAAAAACTCTATTGGAATAGTTGGCATGTTTGTAATAATTGGAATATGTGTAATGCCAATTGTAAAACTAACAATTTTAACAGTTACATATCACTTTGCCTCTGCAATATGCGAACCATTAGCAGATAAAAAAATAATATCATTATTAGAACAAATGGGTGGAACATTTAAGGTACTACTGGGGATTATGTTTTTTGTTGCAGTTCTGCTTATTATTGGACTAGCTATGTGCTTAAAAATATCTAATAGTGGAATGATGTATAGGTAGGTGAAAAATTGGTTGAGTTTATAAATTCTTGGGCAAAAGGTATAATTTTGGCGGTAATAATATCTACTTTGATAGAAATCATCTTGCCAGAAGGAAATAATAAAAAATATGTAAAAACAATTATAGGAATATACATATTATTTGTAATTGTTTCTCCGATATTTTCAAAAATATCAAATAAAAAAATTAATATTGAATCAGTAATAGCTGCTTCAAATGATCAAATTAAGCAATATGAAATAAATAATATTTCAATAGAAACTAATAGCTATATAGAAAAAGAATATAATAAAAAAATAGAAGAAGATTTAAGAAAAAAACTAAAAGAAAAAGGATATAAAATTGATTCATTAAATTTGATTATAGAAATGCAAAATGAGGAAGTATATGGAAAAATAAATTGTATTGTTATGAATGTGTCAAAAATGGATGAAGATAAATCATCAAATATAGTTAATGAAGTAGAAAGCGTTGAAATAAAAATTAATAATGAAATAGAAAACAACCAAAATAAAGAAGAAACTATTTCACAGGAAGAAATAGAAAATTTAAAAGCGTATTTAAGTACATCTTATGATGTAGAAAAAATATATATTAATGAGAATAGGTGATGAAAAATGTTAAAAGACAAGTTTCAAATTTTAAAAACGAAATTAACAAAAGATATGGAAGGTAATAACAAACGAAAAATAGAAAATTTAGTGGTTTTACTAGTATTATTAATAATAACAGTAATTGCAATAAATATAATATGGGGAGATAAAAAGCAAGAAGTAAAACAAAATAGTACAAATGAAACAAATAAGCAATTAGCACAGCACATAGATAATAATAGTAATAATCAAGAATTAAATGAATATAATTTAAAACAAAGTTTAGAGGACATACTATCCAAAATTTCTGGAGTTGGAAAAGTACAAGTATTAATTACATATTCAGAAACTAGTGAAATTGTTGCAATGTATAATGAAAAATCCACATCTAGTAATACAGAAGAAACAGATACAAATGGAGGTGTAAGAAAAATTGAATCAACGGATACTGATAAAGAAGTTATATTTGAAGAAAATGAAGGAGAAAAAACTCCTATAACACAAAAAGTAGTAATGCCTAAAATTGAGGGCGCTATTATTACAGCGGAAGGTGCTGGAAATGCCAATATAAAAACAAATATAATCCAAGCTGTTTCTGCTGCAACAGGATTATCTGCCTATAGAATACAGGTATTTGAAATGTCTACCTAAATACTACTTTTAGTTTGTTTTATATAAAATGTAAAGGAGATATTATGAAAGTTTTAAAAAGAAATCAATTAATTGTTTTAGTTGTATCATTAATGCTTATAACGGCAGGTTATTTAAATTTTGTTAGTAATCAAGAAAATGTTCAAACAAGCCTAATTGCTGATAGAGATAATGAAACTATTGGAGACGCACAGCTTGTAAGTACTATACCAAATGATGATGAAAGTAATATGATAGAAAATCTTATAAATGGTGAGGCATCTTCTTCTAATAGTGTAGAAAATAATACAAATGAAGATAACGCAAATGAAAATGATGAAACGCCTACAAGTAGTGTTGTAGACAAACAAGATAATAATAAAGATGAAGAAGATTTTTATTTTACTACTTCTAAGCTTGAAAGAAACACAATGTATTCTGAACTTTTAGAAACATACCAAGATATGTATAATAATACAAATGCTAGCTCAGAGCAAAAAAAGGAGGCTATACAGAAAATTAATGATATAAATAACACCAAAAATGCTATTATGATATCAGAAAATTTAATAACGGCAAAAGGGTTAGAAGATGCTGTTATATTTGTAAATGAAGGAAGTGTAAGCGTTATAATAAAAGCCGAAGAATTAAAATCAGAACAAGTTGCGCAAATTCAAAATATTTTATCGAGAGAATTAAATGTAAGTGCAGAAACAATACATATAAGCAATAAATAGTATCTGATGCACGACATGGGTTGGTGGAGTAAAGAGAACTTACGTGTTACACCTTGAAAAACTACGACTAATAAATGCAATCGAGTAGGAGAAATTTCTCGTAATTGAGAAATTTCGACCTCTCACACCACCGTACGTACCGTTCGGT
>CANRFS010000108.1 GCA_947629965.1 uncultured Clostridia bacterium | reverse complement strand
AAAAAATATGATTTTTAAAGATATCATAGGAAATGAAAAAAATAAAGAATTATTAAAACGAATAATAGATACAAACAATATTGCACATAGTTATATGTTCATAGGAAAAGAATCAATAGGAAAGTTTTTATTTGCAAAAGAATTTGCAAAGGCGATACTTTGTTTAAATCAAGAAAAACCATGTTGCAAATGTAAGTCTTGTATAGAATTTGATTCATATAATAATCCAGATTTTATTATATTACAGCCTGAAGAAAATTCAATTAAAATAGATCAAATAAGAGAACTTACTAAAAAAGTTTATGAAAAACCAGTAGTATCTAATAAAAAAGTATATATAATAAATGATAGTGATTATATGACAAAAGAGGCTCAAAATTGTTTGTTAAAGACATTGGAAGAACCACCAGAATATGTTACAATAATACTTATAGCTTCTAGTGAAAATTTATTTTTACCAACGATAAAATCTAGATGTACAAAAATAAAATTTAAAAATTTGTCAAAAGAAGAATTAGCAGAAATATTACAACAAAAATATAACTATACAAATGTTTCTGAAATAACATTTAATATTGCACAGCGGAAGTGTAAATAAGGCAATAAATTTAAAAGATAAGGAAAAAGATTACATAAAAATAAAAAAAGTATTTTCTAATTTAGAAAATATTGATATAATAGACATAATTAGTAGTAAAGACGAAATATTTGCAAACAAAGGAGAAGCAGACGAAATATTAAGCTATATAAATTTGATATTTTTTGATAAGATAAAGGAAAATACAGCATATATAAAATGTATGAATATTACTCAAGATACAAAGGATAGATTAAATAAAAATAATAATTTTGATATGACAATAGACAATTTCATAATGACAATATGGGAGGAAATTAATGGCTAATATAATAGGAGTCAGATTTAAAAAAACAGGTAAGATATATTTCTTTGATCCAGACGGAAGAAGAATAAGAAAAGGGGACGCTGTTATTGTAGAGACTACAATGGGAAAAGAATTTGGTGAAGTAGTAATTCCAAATAGAAATATCCCAGATGAAAAGCTAGAAAAACCACTTAAAAAAATAATAAAAGTGGCAACTAATAAAGACAGAAAGCAACATGAAGAAAATAAAAAGAAAGAAAAAGAAGCATTAAAAATATGTCAGGAAAAAATAAAAGAGCATAAACTAAACATGACATTAACAGATGTTGAATATAAATTTGATAGAAGCAAATTACTTTTCTTTTTTTCGGCTGATGGCAGAATAGACTTCAGGGATTTAGTAAAAGATTTAGCAGCAATATTTAAAACAAGAATAGAGTTAAGACAAATAGGTGTACGAGATGAAGTAAAAAAACTTGGCGGAAATGGAATGTGTGGAAGGGAATTATGTTGTTGCTCTTTTTTAGGAAATTTTGAAACAGTATCAATAAAAATGGCAAAAGAACAGAACATATCATTAAATCCTTCGAAAATATCTGGAAATTGTGGAAGACTTATGTGTTGTTTAAAATATGAACAAGAGGTATACGAAGAAAAACTAGCTCGCCTTCCTAAAATAGGTGCAACAGTAAAAACATCTGATGGTGAAGGAGAAGTTTGCCGGAGTAGAAACGTTAAAAGAAATTATAAAAGTAAAGTTTAAAGATGGAGAAGATACTTTCTTCAAAAAATATGATGCAAAGGATGTAAAAGTTATAAAAGATGTAGAAAAGGAAGAAGAATCATTAGATATAGAAAATCCAGAGGATTTAAAAGAATTAGAAAAACTAGAAAAATTAGAAAAGCAAGATAAAAATAATGAAAACTAAGACATAAATTTTTATTAATATTATAATAAAAATTTAATCAAAAACGAGTAGTACAAGGAAAACAAAATAAAAATTTTTGAAATAATACAATTGTATATTGAAAAAATTTTTATGAAGTTTGACACAGTAATACGAAGTTTTTCATTAAATTTAAAAGGAGGGAGAAAGAATCATGGCATATAAAATAACAGACAAATGTATATCTTGTGGAGCATGTGCAGCAGAATGTCCAGTAGGTTGTATATCACAGGGTGACGAAAAATACATAATAGATGAAGCAACATGTATTGGTTGCGGAACATGTGCAGGTGTATGTCCTGTAGAAGCACCAGAAGAAGAATAAAAAATAAAGAAATAAGCGCGGTTCCAACTTTGGGCATATCCGCGCTTTTTCTTTTACCAAGGTATGTCTACTGCTTCGGCAACAACCCAACCAGTAGAGTTATTAACTTGGACTTCATACCAACTGGGATGAGGACCGTCAGAGTACTCAAAGGTGTTACCTGTGAGTACAACCTTCTCGCCCTGTTTCAACAGCCCAACTATTTCTGATGAGGTCGAATGATCCTTCCGAAGATTTACTTCGCTCCATTTAACTTGTGCTGTAGTTCCAGCTATGCTATCATCGAAATTATTTCCAAAATTGGAAACTAATAGAAAAAGCACAAATGAAAAAGTCAATATAAGAGCGAGAGCTGTTGCTACCTTTTTCAGCAGCTTTTGGATGTTGCGATTGCTCCTGTTGCGATTGTTCCTGTTGCGATCGCTAGGTGTTGTCCTATTGCGATCGTTCCTGTTGCGATCGCTAGGTGTTGTCCTATTGCGATCGTTCCCGTTGCGATCGCTAGGTGTTGTCCTATTGCGATCGTTCCTGTTGTGATCGCTAGGTGTTGTCCTATTGCGATCGTTCCTGTTGTGATTGCTGCTATTGTGTCTTTTCATGTTGTTCATATGGTTGTTCCTTTCAAAATTAGCCTCTGGGGCTTTATTATAATTTTATTATACCACATATGATATGAAAATTCAAATTTGAATACTATATATCTTGACTTTTGAATATTTTAGAAATATACTTATTTAGTTAGAACATAACAAAAAAACAGGAGGTGTTCATTTAAGAAATGAATGATTTAATAGAAATTAGATGGCATGGAAGAGGAGGTCAGGGTGCAAAAACAGCATCACTTCTTCTAGCAGACGCAGCATTTAATACTGGAAAATATATACAAGGTTTTCCAGAATACGGACCAGAAAGAATGGGAGCACCAATAACTGCATATAACAGAATAAGCAATAAGCCTATTACAATACATAGTAATATTTATGAACCAGATTATGTAGTAGTTGTTGATGATACACTTTTAGAATCTGTTGATGTAACAGCAGGACTTAAAGAAACAGGAGCAATAGTTATTAATACTACAAAAGGTAACACGGAGATTAAAAATAGCTTAAAAGGATATGAAGGAGCAATTTACAAAATAGACGCAAGAAAAATATCTGAGGAAGCATTAGGAAGATATTTCCCAAATACACCAATGCTTGCAGCAATAGTAAAAGTAAGTGGAATAATGACAGACGAAGAATTATTAAATGATATGCAAGGATCATTTAAACATAAATTTGCAAAAAAACCAGAAGTTATTGAAGGAAATATGAAAGCATTAGAGATGGCTCTTAAGGAGGTAGAAAAAATATGAATATAAATTCAAAAACTCCAATGGAAGATTTAACACCAGGAGGAGATATTTATGAGGCTGGAAATGCAAGAGAATTTAAGACAGGCGACTGGAGAAGTACAAAACCTATTTATTTATCAGAAAAATGCAAACAATGTGGCTTATGTTTTCCAGTATGCCCAGATGACGCAATTCCAGTAGGAAAAGATCAAAAAAGGACAGACTTTAATTATGATTATTGTAAAGGCTGCGGAGTTTGTGCTAAGGTTTGTCCGTTTGGCGCAATAGCAATGGAGTAAAATATAAATAAAATGAAAGGAAGAGATTTATGAGTATTAGAGAACGTTTAAGTGGTAATGAAGCAGCAGCTATTGCAATGAAACAAATAAATCCAGATGTAGTAGCAGCATTC
>CANRFS010000107.1 GCA_947629965.1 uncultured Clostridia bacterium | reverse complement strand
AAAATGAAGCAAAAGATTTAAATGCAGACGATGTAGTAGAGTTTATAAAAGACATAATTTCAAAAAACAAATAAAAATATGAGAATAAAGAGTAGTTTAAGAGCTATTCTTTATTTTTTTAAATTTTTTTCATTTTGTAACTTGGTTGTAACTTTGCCTATTGTATAATCTAATTGTAAATTAAAAATGGAGGTTAGATGATGGAAATTTTAAGAGTTAGTAACTTAACTAAAATTTATGGAAAAGATGAAGCAAAAGTTGTTGCATTAGACAATGTTTCTTTTTCAGTTGAAAAAGGAGAATTCGTTGCAATAGTAGGAGCTTCTGGAAGTGGTAAGTCAACATTACTTCATTTAATAGGAGGAGTTGATAGACCTACATCAGGAAAAGTATATGTAGATGGAAAAGATATATTTGAATTAAATGATGATAAACTTGCAATATTCAGAAGAAGACAAGTAGGACTAATTTATCAATTTTATAACTTAATACCAATTTTAAATGTTGAAGAAAACATTACTTTACCTTTATCACTAGATAATCGCGAAATTGATAAACAGAAATTAGATGAAATGCTTAATTTATTAGGTTTGCAAAACAGAAAAACACATCTTCCAAATGAATTATCAGGCGGACAACAGCAAAGAACAAGTATAGGTAGAGCCCTAATTACAAATCCAACTATTGTCTTAGCAGATGAGCCAACAGGAAATCTAGATTCTAAATCAAGCGATGAAATTGTTGCACTACTTAAAAAATCTAATAAGGAATTAAAACAAACAATTATAATGATTACACATAATATGGAAATTGCAAAATGTGCTGATAGAATAATTAGAATAGAAGATGGTAAACTGATCGCTTGAAAAATAATCAGCATCTTGCGTCGTTATTCTTCGAAAGAAAATCCTCAATGTACTTTTGTACACCTCTGGTATTTCTTTCTTGAATGCCTAGCAATATACTAATTCTTTTTCAAGCATGATATTTATAGAGATAGGAGATGAAATAAATTGAACTTGCTTAATAAGTTGACTATAAAAAATTTAAAGCTAAATAAAAAAAGAACTATTGTAACAGTTATAGGAATAATGTTATCAGTTGCATTAATTACAGCAGTTGCCTCTATGTATGCAAGTGCCATAGATTCTTTAATCGATTTTGAAATATATCAAAGAGGAAACTTTCACATGGCATTTTATAACGTTCCTACAGAAGATATAGAAATATTTAAAAATAATAGAGAAATAGAAGATATTTATTTAACTAAAAATATAGGATTTGCCAATTTGGAAAATTCACAAAATGAAAATAAACCTTATGCTTTTGTTAAAGCATTTACTAAAGAGTCTTTTGATAATTTATCTATTAGGTTAGTAGAAGGAAGGCTTCCAGAAAAAGATGATGAAATAGTAATACCAACTCATTTAAAAACAAATGGAAGAATTACTTTAAATGTTGGGGAAGATATTACATTAAATATAGGTAAAAGGGTAGACTTAGATGGAGTAGAATTAAGTCAAAAGAATCCATTTCAACGTAGTGAAACAGGTGAAAGTAGCGAAAAAATAATAGATACAAAAGCAAAAACATATAAAATAGTTGGTATTATAGAAAGACCAGCAAGTAGTGTTGAAGAATATTCTGCACCGGGATATACATTTATAACTTATGCAAATGAAAATGATTTTTCTGGAAATGTAGATGTATATGCAAAATACACTAAATCAGGAGTAAAAAATTATTTAAAAGTAACAGCAAATATTTTGCAAGTAGATGAAATCGCATTTGAAAAGCTAAATAATGGTAAGAACTTTTCAAATGAAGAATTTGAAAAATTTGCTACTGAAATGAATAAGGCAAAATATGTATATACAGAAAACGAATATTTAATATTGCTTGAAACAAACCCACTTGATGACTCTGCAATTGGTGGACTTGGAAGTGCAGTTATAGTTGTATGCGTAATTATTGTATTTACATCTGTATTCTGTATAAAAAATAGTTTTGATATATCAATTACAGAAAAAATTAAACAGTATGGAATGCTTAGAAGCATTGGCGCAACTAAAAAGCAAATAAGAAAAAATGTATTCTATGAAGCAACCATACTTGGGTTAATAGGCATTCCACTCGGTATCGCATTAGGATTTTTAGCATCATACATTTTAATAATTGTAAGTAATTACTTTATGAAAGATATGATTAATTTGAATTTACACTTTGCATTTTCTTGGATATCAGTAACTGTAGCTGTTTTACTAGGAATAGTTACTATATACTTATCTGCAATTAGAAGTGCAAGAAAAGCATCAAAGATTTCTCCAATAGATTCTATAAGAAATAGCAGTAATATTAAAATTAAAGCAAAAAAAGTAAGAAGTCCTAAAATAATTAAAAAACTATTTGGAATGGGTGGAGATATATCATATAAAAATCTAAAAAGAAATAAAAAGAAATATAGAACAACAGTAATTTCAATAGTTGTATCAGTAGCTGTATTTATTGGACTATATTCATTTATGAGCATGGCATTTGTAAGTATTGAAAATGAACTTGCATTACAAGACTATAATTTATCTTTATCAATTGATGCAAACAAAAACGAATTTCAAAAGGTATTAGAAACTACTAAACTTGATAATATAGAAGATTTTACTGTATACAGATGTGATGAAGTAGTTTTAAATAATGCAAATTACAATGAAGAATATAAAAAACTAATAGGAAATACAGAAATTTTAATAAGCGACGAAGAAGGTAAAACAGAGCAGGTTAAATATATTACAATTTGCGCAATTGGAAAAGAACAGTATGAAAAGTATATTTCAAATTTTGGACTAGACTATGAAGATATAAAAGATAAAGCTATTTTATTTGATAATATAAAATTTAACATTTATGATGAAGAAAAATCAGAAACTGATAAATATCAAATGAGAGCCTATAACTATAAAAAAGGAGATAAATTAGATATTACATTATCAAATAAAAAGACAATTAATTTAGAAATTGGATATGTTGCAGATAAAGTTCCATTCGGTTTAAAAAATCATGAATATAATGCTATGATTATACTAAGTGATGAAATGTTTGAGAAGTATGTAAATACAGAAAGAGTAAATGTTTTTTATCAGTCAAATGATGCAGGAAAACTTCAAGACGAAATAGACGAAGTATTAAAAGATTTAGATTATTATTTAACTAATTCAGAAGAAAATGCAAAAATGATGAATAATTTATTCACACTTATAGGAATTTTCCTTTACGGATTTATTATTGTAATATCTTTAATAGGAATAACAAATATATTCAATACAATTACTACAAATATGGAACTTAGAAAGCCAGAATTTGCAATGCTTAAATCAGTAGGAATGACTAAAAAGGAATTTAGCAAAATGATAAGACTTGAAAGTACTTTTATGGGAGTTAAATCTTTGATTTTTGGTATTCCAATAGGTATAGGAATTTCATATTTAATTTATAGAAGCTTAGGGGACGGAAGTGGAATAAACTACGAGCTTCCAATATTTGCAATACTAATTAGCATATTTGCTGTATTTCTACTTATAACATTAATTATGAAATATTCAATGGGTAAAATAAACAAACAAAATACAATAGAAACAATAAGAAATGAAAATATTTAATTTGTATGCTACTGCCTAGCAGAAATATAAAAATGAGAATTTGGAGAATAGAAAACTTCAAATTCTCGTTTTGTAATTTTTCTTTTTTCTTTTTTTTCTTTTTTTGGACGGACTAGATTTAGACACTTTTTATGATATAATAAAAACATTAGAAAGGATAAATTATGGACATTTTATTAATAGAAGATAATATTACAATTGCCAAAGCACTAAAATATTCATTTGATAAAAATGGATATAACTTAGAATTTAAAACATCTTTAAAAGAAGCAAAGAAATATATATCTAATAATAAAATTGATTTAGTTATATTAGATATTACTTTGCCAGATGGAAATGGTTTTGATTTTTATGAAACTGTAATAAAAAATTTAAGCATACCAACTGTATTTTTAACAGCCAAAGATGAAGAAGAATCAATAGTTAGAGGTTTAAATATTGGTGCAGAAGATTATATAACCAAACCATTTAGCACAAAAGAATTGCTTGCAAGAGTAAATAAAATATTATTACGTTCAAAAAAAGAAAATATTATAAAAGTTAAAGATATAACTTTTGATATGGATAAAATGGTAGTTAAAAAAGAA
>CANRFS010000106.1 GCA_947629965.1 uncultured Clostridia bacterium | reverse complement strand
TAAAATTATTAAAAAAAATACCATGATTTTCTCCTATATTTTAACAATATTATTCCCTTATTTTGGATTTAAATTCAAAAAGCAAGGTTAATTCCTTGCTCTTTCTACTGTTATATCTCCAAATATTTTTTCTTGGCTTGCTTTTATTTTATTTCTTCTTGTTAATTCTAATAAACCTGTAAATGCAGTTACTGTTTCTAATTTAGTATATTTTTTTGTTTTGCATAATTTATTAAAAATAAATTTGGGCTTTTTTATTAATTCTTTGAATATATCTTTTACTTTACTAGTTACTGTTACAGTTTCTGCTATTGCAATTTTCTCTATATTATCTGCATTTACATTTATTTTTGCTTTGTTCTTTTCTAATAACTTTTTATATGCTTCTTCTAATAAGCTGCTAGAATAGTTTGCTTCCAATTTTCTTTTTGGAAGTTCTACTTTTTCCGGTAATTTATAAAATCTCTTAGAATATACTTCAAATTTTTCTTTTAGTTTTTTTGATATTTCTTTATACTTTTTGTATTCTATAATTCTATTTATTAATTCTTCTTCTGTAAGTTCGCTTTCATCTTCTACTTGCTTTGGAAGTAAACTTTTTGATTTTATATATAGTAATGTTGATGCCATTAAAACGAATTCACTTGTAACATCTAAATTTAGCTCTTGCATTGCTTTAATATATTCAATGTACTGATCAGTTATTTTACTTATATTTACTTCGTGTATATCCATTTTATTTTTATCAACTAAATGGCATAATAAATCAAGTGGTCCTTCAAAGTTGTCTAACCTGATTTCATATTTATTTGTTTCTAATGTTAAAATGTTATTCATTGTTACTCCTCTACTTCTTGCATTACTATTTTTAAACTATCCTCCATATATCCTTTTTTTCTTAAGTAATTTAAAATATCTTCTTTGTCTTGCAAATTTAATTTTTTTATAAAAATATTTTTTGCAGATTTAATCTCATATTCTAGCAATTCTTCTTTATTATTGTATATATATGTATCTATTAAACCTTTTTTTATTCCCTTAGATATTAATTTATATTCTATTTCTTTTATTGATAAGTTATTTAAATTTATAAATTCTTTTACAGCTTTTTCTATGTATTTTTCATCATTTATATAATCTAATTCTTTTAGCTCATCAATAACATCATCTAAAAGCTCTCCCTCGTCTGAAATGAATTTTTGCCTGATTTCATGTTCTGTTCTTTTTTTAAATAATATATATTTTAATACTTTTGTTTTTAATTTGTCAAATTCTTCTAAATATTCCATTTAGCATCTCCATACATTTATTATTACTCATCAATTTCTTCATCTTCTGTTGTTTCGTTATCTCCTAAGCTTTTTTCAAATGCTTCTTCAAAATTATCTCTTACTTTTTTCTCTATTTCTTTCATTACATCTGGATTTTCTTTTAAATATTTTTTTGCATTTTCTCTACCCTGTCCAATTTTTTCTCCATTATAACTAAACCATGATCCACCTTTTTCAATAATGTCTAAATTAACTGCCATATCTAAAATATTTCCTTCTTTAGAAATTCCTTTTCCATATACAATATCAAATTCTGCTTCTCTAAATGGTGGTGCTACTTTATTCTTTATTACTTTTACTCTTGCTCTATTTCCTATAACTTCTCCATCTTGTTTTATATTTTCTATTTTTCTAATATCTAATCTAACAGAAGCATAAAATTTTAGGGCTCTACCGCCTGTTGTAGTTTCTGGATTTCCAAACATAACACCAATTTTTTCTCTTAATTGGTTAATGAATATTATAACTGTTTTACTTTTATTTATTGCACCTGCGAGTTTCCTTAATGCTTGTGACATAAGTCTTGCTTGAAGACCCATATGTGAATCTCCCATATCTCCATCAATCTCTGCTTTTGGAACTAATGCTGCAACAGAGTCTACAACTATTACATCTAAAGCACCGCTTCTAACTAGGCTTTCTGTAATTTCTAATGCCTGTTCTCCTGTATCTGGTTGAGATACTATTAAGTTATCTATATCAACACCTAAATGCTTTGCATATACTGGATCTAGTGCATGTTCTGCATCAATAAAAGCTGCCTCTCCATTCATTTTTTGTGCTTCTGCTATAATGTGAAGTGCAAGTGTTGTTTTACCAGAAGATTCTGGTCCAAATACTTCTATTATTCTTCCTCTTGGAACTCCTCCAATTCCAAGTGCTATATCTAAAGCCAATGAACCTGTTGGTATTGCCTCTACATTCATCGCTTTATATTCTCCTAGTTTCATTACTGAACCTTTTCCAAATTGTTTTTCAATTTGACTTAATGCTACTTCTAATGCTTTTTTCTTTTCTAAATTTTCATCACTCATTTTTTATTCCTCCTCAAAATTCGTGAAGCGAATTTTGTATTTTTTATTTTTCACTCTTCACTTATTACATTTAGTATTATTTTAATATTGTTTTCAAACGTATGTTTGCTATTATTATATATGATAAAAAATTTTTGTCAAGTATTTTTTTAGATTTAATTAATTATCTTTCACTTTATACCAATTGTCAATATTATAGTATATATTATACCAATTTCCATTTAAATCTCCCTTTAGATTTTTATTACTTAAAACAAATATACTATTAAAATATAAACTAATAAATGGTATGTCCTGCTTGTATAACTCCTCTATTTTTATATATTTTTCTTTTAAAATATCTTCCTGATTTTCTACGTTTTTAACTTCATTTAATATAGTGTTTATCTCTGGACTACTATAATTAGATAAGTTATTAATACTAAAATATGTGTTTAATTTTGGACTATTTGATATAACTTGTCCATTTAGGATTATATCATAATTTTTGTTTTTTATATAATTATTAAATTGATTTTTATTAACTTTTACTATATTTAATATTATGCCTACTTTATTTAGTTGCTCTTTTAAATTTTCTGCTGTTTTTACTCGTGCTTCATTTTCTTTATTTACAAGCAATCTTAATCTTAACGTTCTACCATTTTTTCTCCAAGTATTATTGCTAAAAGTCCATCCATCTTCTATCAAAGCGTTTTTTGCTTTATTTATATCGTATTCATTTTTATTTTCAATACAGCTTAAATAATTACTATTATTTAAAGGAAAATCGCAAATATTATATTTATTATTATATATATTGTAATTAATTTGATTTTTATCTATTGAATAATAAATTGCTTTTCTAACTTGATTACTACTTAGTATTGAATTTTTATTATTTAAAATTAAATAGTCAAATTCTCTCCCCGAATGCTGAGAAGTATTATATCCTATGCTTCCAATATATTCCTCGTAATAGATATTATTTGTTATCATTAAATCTATTTCTTTTTTAGTTAATGCTGTATATAAATCTTTTACCGTTTCTTTTAATATTAAGTTTATTTTATTTATTTTTGATGAAGCATCTATATTAGTTCTTTCTAGTGTTATATTATTATCTTCTATTTTTATTATTTTAAATTTACCTGTACCTATTGGAATCTCAGAATTTGATTTAAATATATTTTCATTTTCCGAAAGTATTGGTATACACATTAAATATTCAAAGAATTCTACTTCTTTATTTAAAATTATTTTTATAGTATAATCATCGATTTTTTGTATCTCTTTTATTTCGCTAACATTTTCTTTATATATGGAATCTATATCGCCACTTTTTAATGTATTTATAGTAAAAATTACATCGTCTGCAGTAAATTTTTTACCATCATGAAAGTAAACATCATCGTTTAGTTTTATAATATATGTTGTATTGTTTATCTTAGAAAATTCTTTTGACAATTTATTTTCAATTTTAAAGTCATAAGTTATATCTACTAATGGTTCAAATACAAGTTTAGTTATATATTGAACATCTCTATTTTTGCTAAGTATTGGATTTATAGTATCAAAATTACTTATTCCTACGTTTATTTCTTTAACCATATTTATTTCAACTTTGTCATTTTCTATAACATAAGCCTTACTTTTTCCGTCTTTATATAGCATATATATGGCTAGTCCAATTAATGAAAATACTATTGCAAAAAATATATATTTAAAGGCATTTGTTTTCAATATATCACTCCTACATACAAAAAGGAGCCAATATTATTACTAGCCCCCCTTATTATTTTTTTAATAATATAATCTACTTTCTTGATTCTATTATTAGTTTCATTCCAGTTCTATTTTCTCCTTCTACCTCAACATCTGCAAATGCTGGAATACAAACTAAGTCAACACCTGCTGGAGCTACAAAGCCCCTTGCTATTGCTACAGCCTTAACTGCTTGATTTAGTGCTCCTGCACCAATTGCTTGCATTTCTGCTTTGTTACTTTCCTTAACTAATCCTGCAATTGCTCCTGCTACTGAATTTGGATTTGATTTTGATGAAATTTTTAAAACTTCCATTTTTTGCCTCCTAAA
>CANRFS010000105.1 GCA_947629965.1 uncultured Clostridia bacterium | reverse complement strand
TCTTTTGCTACAAATTCTGCTGTTATTCTCATAGTGTCTGGGCTTAATGCAGATATTGATGTTTTATCTACTGATAAATTAACTGTTGTTTTTGGTTCTAATAAATCTGCTTTGCCTGTATTTGTTGTTTTAACTAGTTCTTCATCATTTGAAGCTGTTACACTTAATTCTACATTAGATGTTAATTGTAATAATTCTGCAACTGCTTCTTTATTTTCTATCTTGATTGCCTTTTCATTTTTAACTTTTAATGTTCCTTCTGTTTGTGCTTTGCTCATTTGAATTTCTATTTTGCTTACATTTTCTTCATATTTAATTGTATAATCGTCTTCTTCTGTTTGCTCTGATAAATCTATTTCCATTATTGGAGTCTCTTTATCTTCTGCATTATAAATTGTTATTTTTCCTTCTTCTCCTAATAATTTTATAGCTTCTGCTTTGTTTATTTTTGTTTCTTTATAATATGTAGATATTCCTTCTGCTAATTCGTCTCCTAAATCGTTTATTGTTACACTATTTACTTGCTCGCTGTATGGTACATATAAGTCAAATTCTGTTTGATAATTTGTATCTTCTTCTATATACATTTTTCCTTTATATATATTGTTTTGTACCTTATTATCTAATTTTACAATTTCTCCAACTTCTTCTACTTCGTCTAATGTTAATGTATTTTCTGCTTCTAATGCTCCTTCTGTTCTTCCATAAACTTCTACTGTGCTTTTTACATTAGAAATAAATGGACTTACTTCTGCAATTCCATCATATACATATGTAACTACAAATTCATCTTCAACATCTTTTGCCCATGAAATCATATTGTTTTCATTTGCTTTGTTTGATAATTGTATATATGTTTTTTCTTCTTCTGGTTTGTATTCCCATGAACTGCTTCCTTCACTTGGGAATTCTACACTTGTTTTTCCATTGCTTGCTTTTGTACCATATGCTGTTACTACTACTTTTTCTGGATTTGCTGATATTTGTGGATTTTCTATTTCTATTGTATTTGATTTTACAGGAGCTTTATTATCATTTAGTTTTGCTTTTACTAAAACTTGAACTATTCTCTTGCTTGCTCCATCTATATTATATATTTTATTTGTAATTATTTGTTGGCTTAGGTTAATGTCTTCTTCTGTTAATTCATTTGTTGTCCAGGTAATTTTTACTGCTTTGCTTGTATCTACATTTGTTACTCTTCCATTTGCATCTATATATTCACCTGTTAGTCTTATTTTACTTTGCATGTCTAATAAACTTAAATTATATGATTCATCTTTTTTTGCTAATATTGGTAATCCAAATGAGATTCCTTTTTCTGTTTGTAATGAATCTAATTTAAATTTTGTTACTTCTGGTTTATTTTTTAAATTAAAGTTTGTGTTTATAAGTTCTATTGTTGGATTATTTAAATAGCCTCCTCCTTGAACACTTACTGACATATATAACTTCATATCTGATGTATTTAAATTTGATGTAACTTCTTTAACACTTTTATTAGTTTCATCAAGATATACATCAAATTGTACATTTTTTACATTTGTTTTGCTATCTTGATTTGATAAATCAATTTCTGCTGCTATTGATTTAGTCATATATGAACCAAGTAATGCAAAATTGGCAAATGTTAAAGTTAATATCAATAGTGTCGCTAGTAATTTCATTTCCATTTTCTTTGAATTTAATTTTTTAATATTAGACATACCCCTTATCCTCCTAGTAAATAAAATTTAGTTTTATTGCTATATATACTATTTATATAGCATTATTTTTACATTTTTATCATTTGTTGTCAATACTTGTTTCTTTATGAAAGTGTTAAAATACATATTTGGCAACAAAACATACATACGGAAACACAAAATGTAAGTTTTAATTTTACAAACATTACATTTTTGTGACATTTTTGATTTTTTTATTTTTTAATTAATTATGTTATCCATCTATATTATATTATAAACGGTTATGTAAACTTTTTCAAGATATTTTCTAAGTTTTTTTATTGTTTTTTGGGAATATTTAGAAATTTTTTATATGTGCTTTAAATATAATTTGTCATTTGAATAAAATACTTATGTGGCCTTAATATAAAACTTATTTTAAGGCCTTCTTTATTTTTATTATATTGTCCAAAGTTTGTATATATCCTTCTTGATAACAAAAATCTGATTTACCTACATTAAATGGTTTTACATCTTTTAAATCTATTTCTATTACATAATCGCTATTTTCTATTGATTCTTTAATTAAATTTTCTGTCATTAAATCTAATGTTTGCATTGCTATATTATATATTGTTTTTTGTTTTCTTGGAGTTTTTATTTTAAATTTTATTGATATTACTTTGTCTACTCCTAGCTTTCTTGCTTGCATTGATGGCAAGTTATCTAATATTCCCCCATCTGCAAATTGATATTTTTCGTATTCAAATGGTGCATACATTCCTGGAAAGCTAGAACTTGCTCTTACTGCCTTTCCTATTTCTATATCGTGTATATATTCTTTGCCTTTTAGTTCTTCACTATTTGTAAATATTATTTCTTTTCCTGATATTAAGTCAGTTGTTGGTATTGCTATAGGCATTGTTATGTCTTTTATGGTTTTTATTCTTTTTAATTTTGCGGTTTCTTCCATTGCAAGCTCTATGTTACGACTTGATGTGATTCCACCTAATGTAACTCCTTTTTTTTCTCTAATTCCACCCCATATATCTCTTGGTGATATTGCTACAATTGATTTTGCAAAATAGTTACATAATTTATATATTTCATCGGTTGTATATCCCATACCAAATAATACTGCAACCATACTTCCTGCAGATGTTCCTGCTATTGCATCTATTTTTATTCCATTCTCTTCTAATGCCTTAATTGCTCCTATATGAGCTGCTCCTCTTATTCCTCCACCTGCTAGTGCTAATCCTATTTTCATGGCTTTACCTCCTAGAATTTTATTTTATGATTTTAGTTATATCTATCTTATAAATTGTAGTTATTATATCAAATATTTATAAAAATTAACAGTTTTTACTTTATTTATTTTAATTTTTGTTATATAATTTTACCAATATTCATTGGGGTAGTTGATTTTGAGATATTTGATTTAAAATAATTGGAGGTTTTTATGGAATATAATCATAAAGAAATTGAAAAAAAATGGCAAAATTATTGGGATGAAAAGCAGAGTTTTAAAGCGATAACTGGAGATAAGAAAGAACCTTATTATATATTAGTAGAGTTTCCTTATCCTTCTGGATCAGGTCTTCATGTTGGACATGTAAGAAGCTATACTGCACAAGATGCTCTTGCTAGAATGAAGAGAATGCAAGGATATAATGTTTTGTATCCAATGGGATGGGATGCTTTTGGTGCTCCGGCTGAACAATATGCAATTAAGAATCATATTCATCCAAGGGATGCTGTAAAAGAAAATATTAAAACCTTTAAAGGGCAAATGAAGGATTTGGGTTTTTCTTTTGACTGGTCTCGTGAGTTTTCTACAACGGATCCTGAGTATTATAAGTGGACTCAATGGCAATTTTTACAATTTTACAAACATGGAATGGCATATAAGGATACAATTCCTGTTAACTGGTGTCCTACTTGTAAATCAGTTCTTTCTAATGAAGATGCTGCTGGTGGAGTTTGTGAAAGATGTGGCACTGAGGTTGTTCAAAAAGAAAAATCTCAATGGATGCTTAGAATGAGTGACTATGCCGAAGATTTGCTTACCGGTCTTGATGATACTAATTTTGCAGAGAGAGTAAAACTTGGACAAATTAACTGGATAGGTAAGTCTACTGGTGTTGAATTAGATGTTGAAATTGTTGGTGGAGGTAAATTCTCTGTTTTTACAACTTGTATTGAAACAGTTTATGGTATTACATTTTTTGTTATTGCTCCAGATGGAAAGCTTATAAAAGAGTTAATGCCTAGAGTTAAAAATAAGGATGAAGTTAATAAATATATAAGTGAGACTGCAAAGAAATCTAATATGGATAGAACTGAGCTTAACAAAGGAAAAACTGGTTGCAAGGTAGAAGGAATTATGGCTATTAACCCTGTTAATGGCAAAGAAGTTCCTATATTCTTAGGTGATTTTGTCTTAGGTGACTATGGAACTGGTGCTGTTATGGCTGTTCCTTCTCATGACCAAAGAGATTTTGAATATGCTGTAGAGCATAACCTTGAAATGATCCAAGTTATTGATGGTAGGGACACAAGCAAGAGTGCATTTGAAAAGTATGATTATTTGGGCAAAGGTTGCAAGCTTATAAATTCTGAAGAGTTTACTGGCCTTACAGTTGAAGAAGCAAAAGAAGCAATTACTAAGAAATTAGTAAGTGAAGGTATCGCAAGAAAAGTAAATAATTATAAAATGAGGGACTGGATTTTCTCACGTCAAAGATTTTGGGGTGAACCAATTCCTATGATTTACTGTGAAAAATGTGGATGGCAACCAATGGATGAGAAGGATTTACC
>CANRFS010000104.1 GCA_947629965.1 uncultured Clostridia bacterium | reverse complement strand
GTATATCTTTGTATCCTCCATATTCCTCTTTTAAAGTTAATTTTACTTCTCCTAATTCTTCTTCTGTCATACCTAATATATCTGGTACATCTGTAAAATACTTTTCTAATATGCCTTTTAACTGGCTTCTACCTATTTTTTCTCCACCTTTTTCTGCTTGTTTTGCTCCTGCATCTGTATAAACCATGTCCTTTACCATGCCTATACTTGTTCCTCTTCTTGCTTCTTGGGCTTTTCCTATTAACCCTCCATTTAGTGCTACACTTATTGTTACGCCTACAAGTATGAGCATTACGATTATTGTAATTATTAGGGCTATTAGGGTGATGCCGTTGGCTCTTTCTTTTTTGCACATTTTTGTTTCTTCTTTCATATGTGTTTTTCTCTCCTTCATTTGTTTTATTCTAGCGACTATTAGTCGCCCCTACATTTTTTGATTTCTTTTATTTTGCCAAGTTTTTTATATTTTATGTTGATTGTAATTTACATATTTATTTATACTTTATCTTTTTCCTTTTGTCAATATTTTTTGTAATTCTTTTGTTAATTAGATTTTATTATTTATATATATCTAAATATATAATAAATTACAATTTGAATTTGTTTTTAATTAATGTTATAATTCTTTCATAATCTAATTGGAGGTATATATATGTATAATTTGGTATTATTTGCATCGCGGAAATGGTACTACTCTTCAAAGTGTTATTGATAATATAAATAATGGTATATTAGATGCAAAAATAAATTTAGTTGTTTCTGATAACAAAAAAGCGTATGCACTTGAAAGAGCTAAAAAAAATAATATTCCTACTTATATAGTAAAGAATAGAACATCAGACGAGATAGATAAGGAATTAGAAGGGTTACTTAAAAACTATGAGATAGATTTAATTGTTTTAGTTGGATATTTAAAGATGATAGGAAAAAGATTATTAGATAAATATACTATTATTAATACGCATCCTTCTCTTCTTCCAAAGTTCGGTGGAAAAGGTATGTATGGTATGAATGTTCATAGGGCAGTTATTGAAGCTAAAGAACAAGTTAGTGGTCCTACAGTTCATTTCGTAAATGATAAGTATGATGAGGGAAATATAATTTCTCAAACAATTGTAAAATTAGAACCTAATGAAACACCAGAGAGTTTATCTTCTAAAGTTCAAGCTGTTGAAAAAATACAACTTATAAATGTTTTAAAAGAATTTATTGCAAAAAAAATCACTAAATAATTTAGTGATCTTTTTCTTTGTTCAATATAACTTAAAAGCACTTACAGAGTAGCAGTTAGTTTTCGACTACTTCTAAGCTTGCATCAGAGCTTAGGACAACAACTGGTCTGAGTCCATATGTTTGGTAACGCCACGCTGTTATTGATGTCGAATACCCCCACGCCCCTGGAAGGTAACTGTAATCTCCGTCTGAAGTCTTAATGGCTGTAGCAAGGAAATATCCGCCAATTTAAATCAGTATGTCCTGGCTGATTAAACAAACCATCTGCTTTTCCTTTCAAGTCTTTATATCCTTCTTTAAATGCGCCTCCTCTATCTACTCCACAAGCCTGGCAAGCTCTTTCGATATCGTCTACATTTAAACATCTCACTCCTTCGATTTCATTTAATTTATCAGATGCTCTAAAAACAGTTCCTAGGGGATTTAGATATCCCTGTCCCTCTACAGTACCGCAAACTGTATCATACTTTGAATTGTCAGAGTACCATTTAGGATAATTATTTATGTTACAGTATGGCAATTTTTCGAAATTAAGCATTAAACCACAAGCAGCATATACTCCTTCATAGTTATCTACACCACCAGCTAAATTAGAACCGTACAATTCTTTTACTTGTTCATCTGTTCCACACCACATATTGAAATATTGCATCGAGGACATCCCACTATAGCGTAACTTTAGCGGAACTCCTGTACTGACAATTAGATAATTTCCACTTTCGTCTCTACCTAAATATCTCCATCCATCTTCATCACTATAATGTTTTTCATCTATATATATATCATCATATTCTACATTATATTTAATGTAACTACCTATTGGAATTGATTCTACCACTTTTACTATACATTGAGCACTGTAATTTCCACAGGAAGCTGTTATTGTTGTTTCTCCTTTTGATACAGCTGTTACTGTTACAGTTTCTCCTGTGTCTGAACTTATTTTTGCTATACTATCTTCAGAATTCGTCCACTTAATTTCTCCTTTTATTCCATTTAATGTTGCTGAGATTTCTTGTGTCACTTCTTTTCCTTCTTCTAATGTCAATGTTAATTTATCTGGAGCAATAATTATTCCTTTACTTGATGTAATTGTTCCATCATCTTTTACTTTATATTGGTTACCTGTTTCAGGAAATGTAACAATATATTCATTTTCTTCTCCACCTGCTATTACATTGTCGTTTCCGAAAATTCCTTTCAAAAACTCTTCAAAAGTTGGCGCGTCTTTTTGATCTTTTGTCATTTTCCATTCAGCTAAAGCGAATTCAATTTGTTCCTTTTCTTGTGCTTCTATAGTTTGTTTTTTTGCTTCTTGTGCCTTTGTAATTAATCCACCGTTTAATGCTACACTTAGTGTTACTCCTACTAATATTAGCATTACTATTATTGTAATTATTAATGCTATTAAGGTTATGCCTTTGTCTTTTTTCATTTGCACTTTTCTCACTTTCTTTTGTTCAAAATAAATTTATCTTACATATTGTAGTATTTTTTTCAGTATTTTTATTTTTATCTAATATTTGTGATGCACTTTTAATTTTGCAGTTTTATTTGCCACGCATTTTCTCCAACTAACGTTAATCTAACATCAGAACTTAGAGAAACTACAGGGCGGAGGCAATATGTAGCACTATAAGGTTTGCCACTTGAGTCATATAAATAGTTAGCATTCACTCGCTCTGAATTCACAATGCGTACACGGAAACCAGCGTTTGAAGAATCCGCATGTATGCAACGAGAAGAAAGCCAATATGTATCAAAATCTGAATTAGTACTCTTATCTTTTATAAATATGTTTTGATATTCTTTATTTTTCCAGTTGTTTTCTACCATTGAATGATACCAATATGTTTGTGTAACTCTTATTTTATTTTCATCTGTTGGACTTGCTGGTATTACTTCACTTTGACTAATTGGTTCATCTTGCTTACTTAAATCTAATTCTGTTCCTAAAATATTATTTACCCATCCCTTTTTCTCCTTTTTAAATATTGCTGGGTAATAGCTATTACTTCCTATATACTCCTCTGATATTCCATCATATTTTCCTGTGTCTACATTTGAATTAGCATAATCGTTATAATCCCATCCTCCTTTTGCTTTATCCGTTTTCATCACATCTTGTATATCTTCTATTTTTAAATTTTGTGCTGCTCCTATATCTGTTGTATATAATGTTTTGCATACTTTGTCTATTAAATATACTGCGTTATTATATCCTTGATAATTTTTTAAATATACTTTTGCTTCTGTTGGGCTTTCACATATTAATCTTATTTGCCCATTTTTTATGTCTAACACTTCCCATTTTAAGTCTTCTTTTGTTATCGGATATTCTATATCATATTTGTTTCCTTCATAACCTGAATACTCTTTTAAGTCGTCATATAACTCGTTTATTTCATTTGTTCCTACACTTCTAGCTTTTACATATTTTTCATAGTCTACATAGTCTCCTACTTTTAGCCCTATGTCTTCTCCAGCATATGTGATGTTTCCTTCATCGTCTTGTTCCCATTCTGCGGTTCCACCAATTATGCTATTTTTTAAATCTTCTATACTTCCATCGTGTTCTACTAAAAATACATTACCATGTGGACTTACACATTCTCCACTTTCTTTGTTTACTTTCCATCCTTCTGATAATTCTTTTTCTAATCTTCCTAAATCTACTTTTCCGTCTCCTCTATTTGCTTCTATTATTGCCTTTTTTTGTAGTTCATCTCTATCTATTGTTTTTTGTGTTTCTGATGATGCTGTTTTCGTCTTTGATATTATTCCACCATTTAATGCTATCCCTACTGTTATTGATATTAGTATCAGCATCACTATTACTGTGATTATTAGGACTATTAAAGTTATTCCTCTGGTGCTAGATGCGTTTTCTCCTTCTTTTGTTATTTCTTTCATAGGTTTTTTCTCCTATTTTAAAATGTTTTTTCAATCTATGTTAATATTAACAGGGCAATAAAATATTTTAGGCATTAATTAAATATTGCTTCGAATTCTTCTCCGTCTATTTTTTCTTTTTCTAATAATCTTTGTGCTACTGCAGTTAGTTTATCCATATTATTACTTAATATTTGTTTTGCTGTATTGTATGCTATGTCTATAATTCTTTTTACTTCTTCGTCTATTACATTTGCTGTTTCTTCACTAAAGTTTTTAGTTTGAGCAAAATCTCTTCCTAAAAATACTTCTTGCTGATCTGAACCAAATGTAATTGTTCCGATTCTTTCACTCATTCCGTATTTTGTTACCATTTCTCTTGCAATTTTTGTTGCTCTTTCTATATCGTTACTTGCTCCTGTTGATATATCTCCTAATGCTAAACTTTCTGCAACTCTACCACCTAATAAAGAAATGATGGTTTCTTC
>CANRFS010000103.1 GCA_947629965.1 uncultured Clostridia bacterium | reverse complement strand
TATGGACAAGTTTATTTTACAACATTTTTTATTAAAAAGAAAGACTGTCAACAAAAATACTTTGTCAACAGTCTGAAAAAAAGATATCGTTTGATATCTTTTTCTTGATATTATTAAACATTTACTTTGTTGTTTAATTCATCTACTTTTACATTTCTTGTATGTTCAATTTTTGTCCAAGTTGTATCTGGTTTTATTAATGCTTTTATATTAATTAATATCCATGAACCTAAGAATAATGGATAACAAAGTATTCCTTTTATCATCGGTTTTATTGGTCTTTTATCTAACCATAATATTAGAATTGCTGTAAGCGGTGGTAGTAAGAAGGTTGCTCCTAAATATTTTAAATAATTCCATACTAATGCTGCTGTTGTCATACCATTTGCTGCATATATTATAAGATTTATAAGTAATAATCCTAATGTTATTACAAGCATTGGCATACCCATTAAATATAGTAGTCCATCGAAATTCATAAGAGTTTTATGGTCTTTTACACCTCTTGCTAAATCTTTTAAATAATATTTAGCACATTGCAAATGTCCAACAGACCATCTCATTCTTTGATTCCAAGACTGCTTATATTCAAGAGGTTGCTCGTCATATACTATTGCATCAGTTGCCCATCCCAATTTTCTTCCTTTTGAAATATTTATTAACGAAAATTCTATATCCTCTGTTAATGTTTTTGTATTCCATCCTTCTTCTTTTATAAGGTCATATTTTACCATGAATCCTGTTCCGTTTAATAATGGTGATAATCCTAAGTTATATCTTGCTAAATGATAAAATCTGTGCATTGTCCAATAAAATAACGCATATCCAGCTGATATCCATGAGTCTGTTGGATTTTTTATATCTCGATATCCTTGAACTACTTCTTCCCCTTGGCAAAGTTTTTTGTTCATTGCCGTTATAAAGCCAGGTGTTGCAACATTATCTGCATCAAATACACACATTGCATCATAATCTGCACCTTCTTCATTCATTTTATTTAAAAACCATTGCATTGCATAACCTTTTGTTTTTTTAGTTTCATCAAATCTTTCATAAACAATAGCTCCTGCGTCTCTTGCAACTTCTGCAGTATTATCTGTGCAATTATCTGCAACAACATATATGTCTAGTAATTCTTTTGGATAATCTTGATTTTTTAAACTTTCTACTAAATTACCAACAACAGCTGCTTCGTTATGTGCGGGTATTAATGCCATAAATTTATGTTTTTTATCTACTAATAAAGGTTTATCTTTTAATTTAACTAATGAGCATACACTTATTACAATATTATATAACCAGAATATTGTTATAACCCAAACTAATGCTTGTTGTAATATATATAAATACTCCATTTTTTATCTCTCCTATTTTTTTAATAAACTATCTCTCTATATATTTTATTTAGACACCTTTTTTATTATACTACTTTTTGATCTTTTTTGCAATATTTTTTAATTTTTAAGGGCTAACACTAAGTTAGCCCTTAAAAATTATTCTTCTACTTCTTCTATTCCTAAACCTTTTTTAGTTAAACTAATTTTTCCTTGACTATCTATGTCTAGAACTTTTACTAGGAATGTATCTCCCTCTTTTAACACATCTTCAATTTTTTCTATTCTTTTTTCAGATATTTTAGAAATGTGAAGTAATCCTTCTTTTCCACCACCTAAATCCATAAATGCTCCAAATGGCATTAATTTTGTAACTGTTCCTTCATAAATTTCTCCTACTTCTATTTCTCTTGTTATGTTCTCTATAAGTTTTTGTGCCTTTTTTGCTTTTTCTGCGTCCTCAGTATATATAAATACTCTTCCATCTTCTTCGATATCTATTTTTACACCAGTTTCATCAATTATTTTATTAATTGTTTCTCCGCCTTTTCCAATTACATCTTTTATTTTGTCTGGATTTATAGACATTGTTGTTATTTTTGGTGCATATTTAGATAATTCTTTTCTTGGCTCAGCAATTTGTTTAAGCATTATTTCATCTAATATATATTGTCTTGCTTTTCTTGTTCTTGCAAAAGCATCTTCTATTATTTTGTATGTTAATCCATCAACTTTAATATCAACTTGTATTGCTGTGATTCCGTTTTTTGTTCCACCAACTTTAAAGTCCATATCTCCAAAGAAATCTTCTAATCCTTGAATATCTGTAAGCATTACATAGTCGTCTGGATTATCTGGATTAGATACAAGACCTGTTGAAATACCTGCTACTGGATTTTTAATAGGTACACCTGCATCCATTAATGCTAAAGTGCTTCCACATATACTTGCTTGTGATGTAGAACCATTTGATGATAATACTTCAGATACTACTCTTATTGTATAAGGAAATTCTTCTTCAGGTGGTATTACTGGAACTAATGCTCTTTCTGCTAAAGCTCCATGTCCAATTTCTCTTCTTCCTGGTCCACGAGATGGTTTTGCTTCACCTACGCTGTATGAAGGGAAATTATATTGATGCATATATCTTTTACTTTCTTCTTCATCTAATCCATCTAATTTTTGTTCTTCATTTACCATTCCAAGTGTTGCAACTGATAATACTTGAGTTTGTCCTCTTGTGAATAATGCGCTACCATGTGTTCTTGGAAGTAATCCAACTTCGCAAGAAAGTGGTCTTATTTCATCAATTGCTCTTCCATCTGGTCTTTTATGTTCTTCAAAAATCATTTTTCTAACACATTTTTTCTCTAATTTATATAAACTGTCTGCTATATCTTGTTTTGCTTCTTCTGCTTTTTCTTCTCCATATTTTTCTACATAATATGCAGTTACATCTTCTGCTAATTTATCCATGTTAGCGTCTCTTATTTCTTTATCTGTAGCTTGTACATCTTTATACATTCTTTCTTCGAAATTGTTTTCAATTTCTTCATATATTTCATGGTCTACTTCAAATGATTTGTATTCCATTTTTGGTTTTCCAATTTCAGCTTTTATTTGTGATATAAAATCACATATTTTTTTGATTTCTTCATGACCTCTTTTTATAGCTTCTAGCATCAAGCTGTCAGGTATTTCATTTGCACCTGCTTCTATCATTGCTATTTTTTCTTTTGTTCCAGCAACTGTTAATGTTAAATCTGTTTTTGCTCTTTGTTCTACTGTTGGATTTATAACAATTTCTCCATCAACTAAACCTACTGCTACTGAACCTGTTGGTCCTCCAAATGGTATATCTGATATTGAAAGTGCTGCTGATGATCCTATCATTGCACATACTTCTGGTGAGTTGTCTGGATCAACTGATAATACTGTTGCAACAACACATACATCGTTTCTAAAATCTTTTGGGAATAAAGGTCTTATTGGTCTATCAATAACTCTTGATGTAAGTATTGCTTTATCTGTTGGTTTTCCTTCTCTTTTTTGAAAACTTCCTGGTATTTTTCCTACCGAATATAACTTTTCTTCATAATCTACTGATAAAGGGAAAAAGTCAATCCCTTCTCTTGGTTCTTTTGATGCTGTAACGTTTACCATTACAACTGTTTCTCCGTATCTAACTAATACGTTTGCATTTGCAAGTTCTGCCATTTTTCCTGTTTCAATTGTTAATGTTCTTCCTGCAAGTTCCATTGAATATGTTTTAAACATAAATTTTCCTCCTTAAAAAATAATTTATTATTAAGAAGATATTTTGTTAATGAGTGTAACCTCTAAAATACATTTTTAGTAAAAATATATTTTACAAGCTACCCTTCATTTAACAAAAATCTTACTTATAATCTGATAAAATTAGTGTTTAAGGGCGGAAAAAATCCGCCCCCTAATATTATTTTCTTAAATTTAGTTTTTCAACTATTTCTCTATATTTAGGTAAATCTTTTTTTGCTAAATAGTTAAGTAAGTTTCTTCTTTTACCTACCATTTGTAAAAGTCCACGTCTTGAATGATTATCTTTAGTATGAACTTTTAAATGTTCTGTTAATTCATTAATTCTTTCTGTTAATAAAGCTATTTGAACTTCTGATGAACCTGTATCATTTTCGTCTCTTTTAAAAGTATTAATGATTTCTTGTTTTCTTTCCTTAGTCATTATTTTTCCCTCCTATTTTTTTAATATGCCTTGAACTGAAGCTAAAGTCGGATATTCTATAGCTTAAGAAAAAGGTAATGTTCTTTATATGAACAGAACTATTTTACTATATTTATCCAAAAATTGCAAGTTTTTTTGAAAAAATCCATAAAACATTGCAAATTAAGTAATATAAAAAGTAACAATCTAAAATGTATATATATTTTTAATTAACTTTATTCAATTTTTTAGTTGATTTGTCTACCTTATATAAAGTCTTATTAGCAATTTTCTCACCAAAAATCTCTTGATACATTTCCTCAAAGCCATCTGGATATTCGTTTATATATAAATAATCTTGATTAAATATATCATTTATTACTGAGTCTTTATCATAACTTGAAATATTTTCATATAAATTATCATATTGTTTTGCTATTTTTCTTGAGCCTAGGAAATATTGTAATAAATAAGTATAACTATAATCTTTCATTACTATAAATACATTTGTATTTTCTTCACAATTAGAATTAATTATACTTGCAACTTCTTTAAACTCTACGTAATTATCTTGAAAATATACGCCAGGCATTA
>CANRFS010000102.1 GCA_947629965.1 uncultured Clostridia bacterium | reverse complement strand
ATGCTCCCTTAGCTCAGTTGGTCAGAGCAACCGGCTCATAACCGGTGGGTCCAAGGTTCGAATCCTTGAGGGAGCACCATTTTTATGTATTGGTTAATTTAATATATGGGTAGGTGGCCGAGTGGCTAAAGGCGGCAGACTGTATGCTTTGATTAAAAATCAAAAATCAGAAATTGCAGCCCATGCAAGTAATTGTATGGTGAAAACTAGGCTAATTCGGGGAAGTCTTAACAGATATGCTGATGATAATCCCGAGCTAAAGAATAAATTCTTGAGTGTAGAGACTTTATACCTAGCATCTTATATAAGATGAAGAGAAAGTCCAGACTACAAACATATTTTATGGTAGTGAAAACTATAGTAGTAAGAAATCTGTTCTCATACGAGTACGATGGTTCGAATCCATCCCTGCCCACCAACTAAAAAGTCATAGCAAAGCTATGGCTTTTTAGTTTGCAATTTTAAAAATAGTAAAAAAGATATTGACAAAAAGGAAAAATAGTATTAATATATATGCAAACAAATATTTGCGTAAAGGAGTTATATATGGTATTTAATACAAATAAAGAAAAAGGAAATACTTCATTAGGTATAGCAATTGCTTATTATTCTTCTAATGGCTATACGGTGTCAATTCCATTAAATGATACTCAAGATTATGATTTAATAGTAGATGATGGGAAAAAATTAAAGAAAATACAAGTTAAATCTACTGCTTGTAAAACAAAGTATGGAAATTATCAGGTTCCTTTGAAAAGTTGTGGAGGAACCAAAGGTAAAACCTACAAAACTGTAATTGAAACTAAAATAGACGAATTATTTATAGTATTGGAAGATTTAAGTATATACGTAATACCAATTGAAGAAATAAAGAATAGGTCAACTTTAACTATATGTAGTAAATATAATAAATTTAAAATTTTATATAATAAAAACGATAGCCTTTTGAGCTATCGGATTATAATGATTACGTTCTTTCCAGAACGGACACTAATGTTTTATTAATTTAATTATAAGCTATTTAATGATAAAAAGTCAAACAATATAGAAAATTTTAAAAATTATTTAAAAAAATCATTTGAGGATATTAAGCATATTGATGAAAACGGAGTTGAATTTTGGTATGCAAGAGAATTGATGAAAGTTTTAAGTTATAAGGACTGGAGATATTTTGATGCAGTAATTACAAAAGCAAAGGCAGCCTGTATAAATTCTGAAATAACTTATACAGACTATTTCGTTGTTGACAACAAAATGGTTGAAATAGGTTTCGGTGCGAAAAGGGAACAAAAAGACTATAAATTTACAAGATATGCTTGTTATCTTATAGCTCAAAATGCAAATCCTAGATTAAAAATTGTGGCATTAGCACAAACATATTTTGCAGTTCAAACTAGAAAACAAGAAAAGTTTAAATAAAAAATAATATTTATATATCATTGAAAACTACAAATTAATCATATATAATTGCATTAATTGTATATAATAAAGTTTAGGAGGTATAAAATGAGCGATAGTGTAAATATTCAAGAAATGGTTGACAAATTAGTAACTAATGCCAACAAAGCTTTAGAAGAGTATATGAAATTAGACCAAGAGCAAGTAAACAATATTGTATATAATATGTCGCTTGCAGGACTAGATCATCATACAGAACTTGCAAAAATTGCCGTCGAAGAAACTGGTAGAGGAGTGTATGAAGATAAAGTTATAAAAAACATATTTGCAACAGAGTATATTTGGCACTCTATAAAATATGAAAAAACTGTTGGAGTAGTTGAAGAAAACGAGCTAGAGGGATATGTGGAAGTTGCAGAACCTATAGGAGTAATAGCAGGAGTAACACCTGTTACAAACCCAACATCCACAACAATGTTTAAATCATTAATATGTGCAAAAACAAGAAACCCAATAATATTTGGATTCCATCCATCAGCACAAAAATGCTCTGTAAGAGCAGCAGAAATTTTAAGGGATGCTGCAATAAAAGCAGGAGCACCAGAAAACTGCATACAATGGATAGAAGTTCCATCAATAGAAGCAACAAGTGCACTTATGAATCATCCAGGTGTATCGTTAATACTTGCAACAGGTGGATCAGGTATGGTAAAAGCTGCATATAGCTGTGGTAAACCAGCATTAGGAGTAGGACCAGGAAATGCACCATGCTATATAGAAAAAACAGCAAAATTAAAAAGAGCTTGCACAGATTTAATGCTATCAAAAACATTTGACAATGGTATGATATGTGCATCAGAGCAAGCAGTTATTGTAGATGATGAAATACATGAAGAATTTGAACAATACATGAAAGAAAATAATTGTTATTTTCTAAATCCAGAAGAAATAAAAAAAGTATCAGACTATGTTATAAATTCTGAAAAACAAAGTGTAAACTCAGAAGTAGTTGGGAAATCTGCATCATGGATAGCAGAAAGAGCTGGAATAAAAGTTCCAGAAAAAACTAAAATACTAATTGCAAAATTAGATGATGTTGGACCAAATTATCCATTATCACGAGAAAAATTATCACCAGTCCTTGCATATTTCGTAGTAAAAAATTATGAAGAAGGATTCGAAAAATGTAAAAAAATGTTAGAATTTGGAGGACTAGGACATTCAGCAATAATCCATAGTGAAGATGATGAAATAATAGAAAAATTTGGTACACAAATGAAAGTAGGAAGAATTATAGTAAATTCACCATCATCGCAAGGAGCAATAGGAGACATATACAATACAAACACACCGTCACTTACTTTAGGTTGTGGTTCTTATGGAAAAAATAGCACAACATCAAATGTATCAACAGTTAATTTAATAAATAAGAAAAAAATTGCAAAAAGGAGGGTTAATATGCAATGGTTTAAAATTCCACCAAAAATTTATTTTGAAAAAAATGCAATACAATATCTAGAAAAAATGAACAACATATCAAGAGCTTTTATAGTAACAGATCCAACAATGGTTAAATTAGGGTATGTAGATAAAGCACTATACTATTTAAGAAAAAGAGAGAAATACTGTCATTCTAAAATATATTCAGATGTAGAACCAGACCCAGACGTAGATACAATAATGCGTGGAGTAGAAGAAATGAGAGATTTTAAGCCTGATGTAATTATAGCAATAGGAGGAGGCTCAGCAATTGATGCTGCAAAAGGTATGTGGTTATTTTATGAACATCCAGACGCTACATTTGATGGACTAAAACAAAAATTTATGGATATTAGAAAAAGAGTAGTAAAATTCCCTAATTTAGGAGAAAAAGCAAAATTTGTTGCAGTACCTACAACTTCTGGAACAGGAAGCGAAGTAACAGCATTTTCAGTTATAACAGATAGAAAAAATGGAAATATAAAATATCCACTCGCAGATTATGCTTTAAGACCAGATGTTGCAATAATAGATCCTCAATTTGTGCTTACACTTCCAAAAAGTGCAACAGCAGATACTGGAATGGATGTATTAACACACGCATTAGAGGCTTATGTATCTAATATGGCAAGCGATTATACAGACGGACTTGCACTTCAAGCAATAGATATGGTATTTGAGTATTTAAAAAGAGCTTATGATAATGGAGAAAATGATATAGAAGCAAGAGAAAAAATGCACAATGCAAGTTGTATAGCAGGGATGGCATTTACAAATGCTTTCTTAGGATTAAATCATAGTATGGCACATAAATTAGGTGGAGAATATCATATACCACATGGAAGAGCAAATGCAATTTTACTTCCTTATGTAATAAAATATAATTCTGAAAAACCAACTAAATTTGTAGCATTTCCAAAATATGAATACTTTATAGCTGATAAAAAATATGCAAAAGCAGCAAAATTTGCAGGAGTAGCTGGAAAAACTGATGAAGAAAGCATTAATAATTTAATAGAAGCTATAAAACAATTAATGAGAGATTTAAATATGCCAATGTCAATAAAAGAATGTGGAGTACCTGAAGACGTATTCATGGCAAATTTGCAAGGATTAGCAGAACGTGCACATGATGATCAATGCACAGGGGCAAATCCAAGATATCCATTAGTTGAAGAAATAAAGGAAATATATAAAAAAGCTTATTACGGAGAAGAAGTTTAAAAATAAAGCATCAATTAGATGCTTTATTTTTAAAAAACATGTAACACAATTTTTGAGTCTTGCATATTATACCATATAACATATAACAAGGAGGTAATAATATGCCAGATGAAAGAAATTGCGGATGTGGATGCAATAATAATGGTGTAGGTGGATTATTTGGAGGATGCGGAGACGACTGCTCAATACTTTTCTTTATAATTATATTCTTACTATTATTTACAAGTTGCGGATGTAATAGAGGATGTGGAATGTAATTAATACTTATTTTAAGGATTTTGAATTTTCAAAATCCTTTTTCTTTTAAAAATCAACAAAAACCTGTCTTTTTTTATGCTTTTTTCTTGACTTGCTTTTCCTATTGATATATACTCTAATTGTAAAAATACAATCGAGAAAATACGAAAGAGGAGATCAAAATGCAAAGATATATTTTTAAACAATTTTATAAAAAAATTCTATGTATTTTAATTCTTTTTACAATAATATATTCAATGTTTGGATTTATTCCTAGATTAATAAATAAGTCTTATGCTGCAAAAACATATACTTATAAAAAAGACTCTAATGATTTACCAAAAGATTTTGAAACTACATATCCAGGATATAAATCACTTGTAGAATCTT
>CANRFS010000101.1 GCA_947629965.1 uncultured Clostridia bacterium | reverse complement strand
TTATTCTTGATTCTAATTTTACTATATATTCTTCTACAAGTCCAGTAGAAATATTAGAAATTTGTTTTATTTTTTCTAAAATATCATTAATTCTTTGTTCTAAATCTTGTTTTATCTTATTTCCTTCTTTTTCTCTCATATCTATAAAGCTTTTTATTGCCTCATTTACAGCAGCTATTAATTCATTTTCTATTATTTCTGCTGAATCTTCATCTATTATTATATTTAATACATCCGGAAGTTTTGAGATATCCATAATATTAATGTTATCAATAATATTTGATTCTTTAGATAATTTTCTTAATTCATCTATATATTTTTTTGCAATTTCTGTATTTATTTTTATATTTTTGCCTTTGTCACTATTATTATTAAATGTTACAAACAAGTCTACTTTGCCTCTAGATACCGAATTCAATATTTCTTTTCTTAATTTTTCTTCTAAATAGCTTAAACTTTTCGGAATTTTTATATTAATATCATTAAACCTATTATTAACTGATTTTATTTCTACTAAATATTCTCTTCCTTCATTTTCATATACTGCCCTTCCAAATCCTGTCATACTTTTAATCATTATTTTTTTACCGCCCTTCTTGCTTTATTTTTTTTCTTTCGTGTTTTTATCTTATCTTCTTTAGTTTTAATCCTTTTTGGTTTCTTTCTTTTAAATTTTGATTTCTCCTGTTTACTATCTTCCTCTATTTTTTGTACATCATCATCAGTATTATCTTTTGCTTTTTCTTTTTTTACAATTTCTTTTACATCACTAATACTGTCCATATATTTATTTCTTATTTTTAATGATATATATATTGATTTTAAAGTATAATATATGGCAATAAATGTAGTTGATAACAAATAATTTCTTTTATAGACTTCATCTAATTCAAATATAATGTATGGTAAAAACAAATTAAGAATAGCTATTATTAAAGCTTCTATACCATTTATTGCTAAGTTTCCTTTGTCTTTTCTATACGCAATTTCAAATAATACAATAGCTAAACCTAAAAATAAAAAGCTAAAAACATTTAAAACTATTGACCTAACGCTTTTTACTGAATTATTACTTCCTAAAATTATAAATATAAAATATGCTATAATAACTATTGCCATTATAATATTAGTAAAAATTTCTTTTTTTATTTTATCTTTTACTTCATAAGGTAACTTCGTTTTTTCGCTTATTTCTTTTTCTATTTTTTCTATTGTATTTTTCACTATATATTTCCTCCTAAGTCCCCTAACTCATACATTATTATACTAGTTAATACAAATGCTACTGTTTCTGTTCTTAGAATTCTTTTTCCTAATGTTACAACTTTAGAACCATTTTGTTTTAAATATTCAACTTCTTCTTTATCTAACCCACCTTCTGGTCCAATTATGACTGCAATCTTTAAATATTTTTTCTTTTTACTTTTTATTTTTGATAGTTCACTTTTCAATGTATTAAATTCTTCATTTTCATATGCTAGTAATACTATATCATATTCGGATGTCAAATTACAAATATTTTTAATATTTATTACATTATTAATTTTAGGTACTATATCTCTTCCGCACTGTTTTGAAGCAACTTCAGATATTTTTTGCCATCTTGCAATTTTTTTATCTTTTGATTTTTCATCTATTTTCGCAATACATCTTCTCATTTCCACAGGAGTTAGTTCTGCAATTCCCAATTCTACACATTTTTGTACTATTAACTCCATTTTATCTGATTTAGGAATCCCTTGAAAAACATGTATATGTATATTTGACTCAGATTTAGATTCTATCTTATTAAATATATTACATTCTATTTTTTCACTATCTATCTTAGATATTCCACATGTGTAATTTACTGATGTGTCTAAATTACAAATCTGTATATCATCATCTACAGCTAATCTTAGAACATTTTTTATATGATTTACATCTTCCCCTAATATTATAATTTTATCATCTTTTATTTGCCCATTCTTTACAAAAAACTTTGGCATAATTTTCTCCTTTTTTATAAACTAAAAGCTTTGCAATAAATTTTATCACAAAGCTTGTTATATTTTCAATATTATACATCCCATTTTGTTATATCAAAATATTCATCTTCTACTCTTTTTTCTTCTGACTCAATTTTTTTAATATTTCCATTTAAAAATTCTTCTATATCGATTCTATCTCCGTTTAAATATAATATTCCATTCTCTACTTTCTTTAATATTTTTTCATACAAATCATATTTCTTACACATTTCTATTTTTTCTGCTAGTTTTATTCTACCAGATTCTCTCACGTTATTTTTCTTTAAAAAATAGGTTGTTAAAACATTTTCTATTATTTTAGATCTAAATTTTATGTATGAATTAACTTTATCATTACTGATTGAGAAACATTTTCCATGCCAAAAAACTTTATTACCATTATACAAGCTATTAAAATGTTCAAAAAAATACTGAGAAAAAACAGATATTACTTCGTTTGTTCTGTTATACTTATCATTATCTAAATCTTCAATTAGTATCATTGGCTTATAAAAAATAAAACTAACTTCATCTGAGCCAAATATAGCAAGGCAATTATACTTTTTAGAAAAAAACTTAACTGTTTCTTCTAATGAATTTGTAAAACTACTTTCATAATTACTAAGCAAATCTATAGATTTATTTTTTGTTACATCTTTCCCATCTAATCTTATGACTAAAGGTTTATTAAAGCTAACTCTCATACTATATTTGTTTTGTATTTGTTTAAAATAACTATTCCACATATTTTTTCTCCATTATTAATAAATTAATAGAGAACTTTATTTAGTTCTCTATTGTATACAACAACTAATAAAATAGTTCTATAAATTAATTCGTGGATATGTTCCAATACATAATTGTATACTTTTAAAGTATAACATAAATATTTTTTGTTTTCAACATACAAGTATATACCCTATTATTTAACTTATCCGAATATTCCTCTTTTCTTTACTGGTGGTTGTTCATTCATTGTTTTTGCAAGCTGATTTAATAATTCTCTTTGCTCTGCAGTTAATTTTTTTGGTGTTTGTACTACTACTGTAAAGATAAAATCACCGCTCCAATTTCCACTTACTGACTTGAATCCTTTATTTCTAATAGTAAATTTGCTTCCTGTTTGTGTTCCTTCTGGAATTTTATATTCTTCTTGTTTTCCATCTACCATTGGTATTTTTAAGTTTGCTCCAAGTGTTGCCTGTGTAAATGTAATTGGAATTTCACAAATTACATTATCTCCATTTCTTGAAAAAATACTATGTCTCTTTATGCCTACTACAATGTATAAATCTCCTTTTGGTCCACCTTTTTCTCCTGGCTCTCCTTCTCCTCTTAATACTACAGTTTGATTATCTGATATACCAGCGGGTATTTTTACTTTTATTTTTACAGGTTTTCTTATCTTTCCTCTTCCGCTTGCATTCTGGACATTTTTCTGTTATTACTTTTCCTTCTCCACCACAATTAGGACAAGTTTTTGTTGTTTGCATTTGTCCAAGTATTGTAGACACTGTTTGTTTAATTGTTCCTGTTCCATTACAAGCTTTGCAAGTTTCTACTGTTGTACCTGGTTTTGCTTTTGTTCCATGACATGTAGGGCATTCTTCTTCCCTCGATATTGATATCTCTTTTTCTACTCCTAAATATGATTCTTCAAAAGTAATATTCATACTATATTTTAAGTCTCTACCCTTTTTAGGTCCTGACTTCTGTCTATTAGTTCTTCCACCAAAGCCTCCTCCAAAGAACGAAGAAAATATATCTCCTATATCACCAAAATCAGAGAATCCATCAAAGCCTGACGTTGTATATGAATAATATCCTCCGCCAGGACCTCCACCGCCAAAGCCTTGTGGTCCATCAGGTCCAAATTGGTCATACATTCTTCTTTTTTGTGGATCTGATAATGTTTCATAAGCTTCTGAAACTTCTTTGAATTTTTCTTCAGCCTCTTTTTTATTATCTGGATTAGCATCTGGATGATATTTTTTTGCAAGTTTTCTATATGCCTTTTTTAATTCTTCATCTGTTGCTGTTTTACTTACACCTAATACTTCATAATAGTCTCTTTTATTTGCCATTTATTTCTCTCCTTAAAATTTTAATTATATCTATAATATGCAAATATTACACATATAATTAAAAAATCTTCTTATATTTTCTGCAACATCAATTTTAAAACGAATCAAAAACGAGTATAGCTAGGCAAATTGAAACAAAAAAGCGGAAATGTACAAAAGTACTTTGAGCATTTTTTGTTTCAATTTAACAATGCTAGACGAAGTTTTTCATTCGTTTTATTTGTTATCTCCGTCATCTTCTACTTTGTAATCTGCATCATAAACATTACCATTGTTGTTTGCTCCGGCATCTGTATTTTGTCCTTCTGCATTTGCACCAGTTGATCCATTATTATTTGCTGTTGTTTGTTTATATAATTGTTCAGATATTTGATAGAATACTGTAGTTAATTTTTCTGTTGCTTCTTTAATTGTATCTACATTATTTGTTTCTAATGCTTTTTTAACATTTTCTATTTCTGCTTCAACTTTAGCTTTTTCTTCACCACTTATTTTATCTCCTAAATCATCTAATGTTTTTTGGCTACTATATACTAAACTTTCAGCATTGTTTCTAACCTCTACTTCTTCTTTCTTTTTCTTATCTTCATTTGCATGTGCTTCTGCATCTTTTACAGCTTTTTGAATATCTTCTTCTGAAAGATTTGAACTTGCTGTTATAGAAACATTTTGTTCATTTCCTGTTGCCATATCTTTTGCAGATACATGAACTATACCATTTGCATCAATA